>NZ_JAMXBK010000016.1:0-162187 GCF_023913815.1 Pseudarthrobacter cellobiosi | reverse complement strand
CCTCACACACCTACACAACCGCCGGCACCTACACCGCGGAACTCACCGCCACCAACAGCACCGGCTCCACCTCAGCGACCACAACCATCACCGTCAACCCCGTACCACCGGCTGGCGTGACGGTGGTCAACTCCAGCAGCGCTTCCGCCTCAACAGCATCGGCCAACGTGACCATCGCAGCACCGGCCGGCACCGCAGCCGGCGATGTGCTGATCGCCGCGATCACCGCGGACTTCAGCCCGACGATGTCCTCAGTTCCAACCGGCTGGACGCCGATTGTCAACGGTCTGGGCATTAATAGCTCCTCGAACTCGGGCTCCCGGGCGTTCGTTTATTACCACGTGGTGGGAACCTCGGATCCGGCAAGTTACACCTGGACGCTGAGCACTGCCGTGAAATGGGGCGGCGGCATCACCGCCTACCGCGGCGTCAACAACACAACTCCGCTGGACAGCCCGGTGGTCACTGCCCTCGACACAACCTACTCGGCAACGAGCATCACCGCCCCGAGCGTCACCACGGCCACCGCCGGCGCCATGCTGATCGGCGGCGGCGCGTGCGATTGCTCAGCACCCGTGTTCAGCCCGCCCTCCGGCTGGACCGAACGCTGGGAGGCCCCTGCGGGCCAGATAGCCGAATTGGCCGACCGCTTCCAGGCCACAGCGGGAGCCAGCGGCACGGCCACGTGGACCATGAGTGCAGCGCGGGCCGTGGCCGTCTGGCGGACAGCGCTGAAGCCCGCCGCCTGACGGCAGCGCCTGAAACCGGCCGCCTAAACCGCAGTCCGGAAAAACAGCTCCGTGACAGCAGCCAGCCTGTGCGGGTCCGCCACGCCGCAGAGCTCGCGGGCGGAGTGCATCGAGAGCAGGGGCACGCCGACGTCGACAGTCCGGATCCCCAGGCGCGTGGCGGTCAGGGGGCCAATGGTGGAGCCGCAGGGCATCACGTTGTTGGACACAAATTCCTGGTACGGCACCTTCGCCTCCCCGCACAGCCTGGCCCAGAATGCCGCGCCCGGCGCGTCGGTCGCGTACCGCTGGTTGGCGTTGATCTTCAGCAGCGGGCCGCCGTTCAGGACCGGATGGTTGGCCGGATCGTGCCGCTCCGGGTAGTTGGGGTGGACAGCGTGGCCGGCGTCCGCGGAAACGCAGAACGACGCCGCCACAGCCTGCCGCCGCTGGCTCACCGTTGCGCCGAGGCCGTCGGAGATCCGCACGAGCACGTCTTCGAGGATGGGTCCGCAGGCCCCGGAACGGGAGTTGGAACCGATTTCCTCGTGGTCGAACGCCGCGAGGACGGCGATCGGCCCACCGGCCGAGGCGGTAGAAGAGTGGTGCGCGATCAGCGCCGCCAGCCCGGCGTGCGTAGCCGAAAGGTTGTCCAGGCGCCCGGAGGCGAAGAACTCCCCATTGGCCCCGAAAACCGTAGGCGCCTGCGTGTCTGCAATAACGACGTCGTACCCTCCGATCCTGGCCGGATCAACGGAAGCGCCGCTGGGCACGTGCGAAGCGAGCACGGCAAGGAGGTCGACGTCGGCGGGATTGCCCAGGCCCCACACCGGGTGCATGTGCCGCTGCTTGTCCAGCGTCAGGCCGTCGTTCACGGCACGGTCCAGGTGGATGGCCAGCTGCGGGAAGCGGAGCATCGGCCCCGTTGCAGTCAGGTGTTCGGTGCCATCCAGCATGACCAGCCGGCCCGCCAGCTGAAGTTCGCGGTCCAGCCAAGAGTTGAGCAGCGGCCCACCGTAGACCTCCACTCCGGCCTGCAGCCAGCCGAAAGCTCCCGTGGTGGGCTTGGGTTTGAGCTTGAAGGACGGGGAGTCCGTGTGCGCGCCCAGGATGTTGAACCCGGTGGTGGGTCCGGCGCCTTCCGGGACCACCCAGGCGATCAGCGCGCCGTCGCGGACCAGGTAGAACGATCCGGCCCCGCCGGCCCAGGGCTCACGCTCGTCCAGGCGCGTGAACCCGGCCTCGTCCAGCCGCCGGGCGGCCTCGTGGACGGCGTGGAAGCTCGACGGCGATGCGCTGACGTACGCGCCAAGGTCCTGGATGTGGTCAACGGCACTGGAGGCGGCGGCACTGGAGCGTGAAGGCATGGTTCCGAGTCTAGATGGTCACATTGAGCCCGGCGGTGTAGCCGGCCGAAGCCGATCCGGTCATGATGGCCAGCTGGTAGATGCCGCCGTCATCCCTGAAGACGTTGTCCGACTGCAGCGTGGTCCGTTTCATGTTCGCGACGCTGGCCTCGTAGCCGGGAGTGGCGTAGACGTCGTCGCAGGCGGCCTTGGTCAGGGCGATCTGCGATACCGCCAGCACCTGTCCGGCGGCGGTGGCGTTGCCCATGGACTCGAACACCTCGAAGTGGATGTGCGGCCAGCGCCCGGAATAGGCGCCGGGGAAGATGGAGGTGAAGGTGACCTGACCGTTGGCGTCCGCCTCATGGACGCCGCGGAGGTAGTTTTCGTTTGCCAGGCCGGAATCGTAGAGGGAATACCTCCCGTCCCGGTCGCAGTGCCAGGCGTAGACGGCCGCGCCGGCTAGGGGCACGCAGCCGTTGGCGTTGTCCAGCAGGGTCAGGGTGAACGTCAGCGGCACACCCTCGGCCGTGGCTCTGCCGGTTCCGAAGCTTGAGGTGATGTCCTGCCGCACCACCCCGGAGGCTGCCAGGACGTTGGGGCCGTTGGAGCCGTCACCGGGGTAAGGACCTGCTGTTTCCTGCGGGATCTCCATGCCGCACTCCGCGATCGCCCGGGTGAGCGTGGGGCTGGCGGTGGGAGTCTCCGTCGTGGTGGCGGCACCTGCGGTGGCTGAGGCACTCTCGGTAGCGGCCGACGTCGACGTGCTGGCTGTGGTGCCTGACCCGCCGGGGGTGCAGGCTGCCAGCGCCGCTGCCGCACCGCCGGCGCCGAAGAACATTCCGAGTGAACGGCGGCTGATCATGGTGGACAGGTCAAACTCAAGGCCGCGGTCGTGGTTGGGGTGGGGAAGGTGGTTGCTCATGGCTCCGTCCAACGCGGCCGGCCTATCCCCTGCATAGGCCCTTCCTGTGCGGACCCTGTGCAACAGTCGGCGCGCCAGCGTCAGTAATCGGGATTGCTCGGGACCACCAGGCCGGTCTCGTAGGCGTACACCACTGCCTGGACCCGGTCGCGCAGGTGGAGCTTGGTGAGGATCCGGCGGACGTGGGTCTTCACCGTTGCTTCGGAGAGGAAATACCGGTGCGCGATCTCGGCATTGGAGAGGCCCTCCGCCATGGCTTCGAGCATTTCTGTTTCGCGCGGCGTGAGGTCTTCGAGCAGCGAATCCCGCGGCGCGGCGGAGGGGGCCGGCACGGCCGCACCCCGGACATAGGTCTCAAGCAGCCGCTGCGTGACCCTCGGTGCCACTACGGCATCCCCGCTGGCCACTACCCGGACGGCGCTGACCAGCTCCGACGGCGCCACGTCCTTGAGGAGGAACGCGGACGCGCCTGCCTGGAGCCCGGCGAAGGCGTATTCGTCCACATCGAAGGTGGTGAGGATGATGATCCGGGCGCAGGATCCGGAGGCGGTGATGGCGCGGGTGGCCTCGATACCGTCCAGCACGGGCATCCGGACGTCCATCAGCACCACGTCGGGTTTGAGGTCCCGGACCAGCCGGACCGCCTCGGCACCGTCGGAGGCCTCGCCCACAATATGCAGGTCTTCCTCGCCCTCGAGGATGAGGCGGAATCCCATCCTCAGCAGCGGCTGGTCATCAACCAGCAGGACGGTTATGGGTTGGGTTTCAGTCACGTGTGCCTTGCAGTTGGGATGGACGGTTGTGGGGTTTCCGCTGGTTCGTCGGCCGGCCAGTTCAGGACGGCACACACGCGCCAGCCGCGGCCGCGCCGCCCGGCCACCACGGCGCCTGCGTAGATGCGCGCCCGTTCAGCCATGCCTGCCAGCCCCTGGCCGGAACCGGGCCCGACGCCGGAGCCTGGGAGTCCTGAACCTGGCCCGCCGCCGTCGGAGGTGCCCGGGCCCGGGACTCCCGCGCCGTCGTCGAGCACTTCAATGGTGACCGTGGAGCCGGTCCGGACGATGCCCACGTCCACGCGTCCCAGCGACCGGCCGTAGCGGAGCACATTGGTCAGTGACTCCTGAACTATCCGGTAAACCGTCAGCTGGAAGGCCGCGTCGTCGGGCAGCGCGGGGCCGGTGTGCGAGTAGTGCAGGGGCAGGCCCGCGGTCCGGAAGCCTTCCAGGAGCTTGGCCAGGCTGTCGCCGGAAGCGAGCGGCTGCCGTGGCGCGGTCCCGCCGGCGTCGTCCCGGAGTACGCCCAGGACTCGCCGCATGTCCGCCAGCGCGGTCCGGCCGGTCCGCGACAGTTCGCCAAGCACTTCGCCGGCGCGGTCGGGGCTTTTCCGGACCACGACGGCGGCGCCATCGGAGAGGCTGACCATCACCGTCAGTGAGTGGGCCACGACGTCGTGCATTTCGCGGGCGATCCGGTTGCGTTCGTTGACGGACGCCAGGCTGGCCGTCCGCGCCGCCCAGGCGGCGATCTCCTGCTCATGTTCCCGCCGCTGCCGCACCGAGATTCCGATCCCGGTGGCGATGACGTTGGACAGGGCGATGGTGGCGCCGGTGGCGATGCTGGTCAGGAGGTGGAAGTCGCCGGGATTGCCGCCGGCATCATGGACGAAGGAATTCTCGATGGGACCAACGGCGGCCAGCAGGTACAGCAGGGCCAGCGGCGCCGTGGCGGCGGCCATGGCCACCAGCGCGAACCGGCGCGTGTGCACCACGGCCACGGCATACAGCGAGATCCACAGGCCCGCCGAAACATTGGAGCCCCACGGGTGAAGCAGCGTGACCGCCACTTCCATCACCGCGACGAAGGCAGCCAACGCCACGGGGTGGGAGCGCCGGAAGAATAGGGCCCCGGCGACCACGAAGAGGAGCGCCGCCGCCAGCCAGGCGCCGGACATGATCGCGTCCACCACGGTCGGCGCCACCAGAAGCGCGTAGCTGAACACCACCACACCGTCCATCACCCGGGGATGCTGGTAAAGGTAGCGCCGGAGCAGGCCGCGGCGCTTGGCCGTGATCTCGGCAAGGGACGCGTCGGCCTGTCCGGCCGGCGCGTCCCTCACGAGTCCCGCTTCATTCATGCTCTGAGCCTAGTGTCCGCCTAGACGTCGCGTTTCTTGAGCACGATCATGGCTGGTACCAGGAACAGCAGAACGTAGCCCAGGAATATCAGGCCGCCCTGCCAGGGATCGATGACCCCGTCGGTGTGGCCAATGGACAGGAACCGTCCGCCGGCGTCGCTGGGGAGGTACTGGGGCACGTACTTCCAGAAGTCACCGGGGATGAAGGTCATAAAGCTCGCCGCAATGGACAGGACGAAGAACAGGCCCACCAGCACGGTGATTCCGCCCGCGGAGTTGCGCAAGAGTGCGCCGAGCGACAGGCCGATCAGGGCCACCCCGGCAACGTAGAGGCCGCCCGTGAAGACGCTGTACAGCACGCCCTCCGTGGACCAGTCCAGGTCCAAGCCCAGTCCCTGGAAGACCGGCATGGCGATCAGGAACGTGGCCACGGCGGCGATGGTGGTGATGACGTAGGAGATCACGGCGAGCAGGATCGCCTTGGCCACGAAAGCCGGTGTGCGGCGCGGGACGGCGTTCATGGTGGAACGGATCATTCCCGTGGCGTACTCGGAGGAGATGAACAGGACAGCCAGCGAGCCCAGCACCAGGATGCCGATCTGCAGGCCTGCATTAGGCAGGTTGTACAGATCAAAGCCTGATCCTGGCGGGAATGTCTGCGACATCATTTCCGGCGTCATGGTCTGGCCCTGGTCCCTGGCCTGCCGGGCCATTTCGTCCAGGAAGGAGAACCGGATCAGGACGGCAAGGGCCCCGACGCCGATAATCGCCACAAGGGTCAGGAGCAGCAGGATGCGGGTGGACATCAGGGAGAACAGCTTGATCCATTCGGACCGCAGCACACCGGCGAAGGTCACCCCCTTGGTACCAGCGGTGGAACGGACCCGGGAAGTCTGGGTATCAGTCATGGTGGTCATCGTCCTTACTTTCCTGCCGTTGCCGGGGCGGGTTCCGGGGCGAACTCGCCGGCTGGTCCACCGGTCAGGTGTGAGTGGTATTCCACTTCGTCCTTGGTGAGATCGAAGTAGGCGTCTTCCAGAGACGATTGCTGCGGGGTGAGTTCGTAGACAAGCACCCGGTTGTCCAGCGCCACCTGGGCGATCTGGCGCGCGTCCAGGCCCGTCACTTCCAGGGTTTCGGGCTGGCCCTGGTCCACAGTTACGCCATCGCCGGACAGCAGGGCTGTCAGGTGGGTGGCTGCGGACGTACGGACCAGGGTCTTGACCTGACGGGTCCCCGCAATGATGTCCTGCACGGGGGCGTCGGCAATGATCTTGCCGCGGCCAATCACAATCAGGTGGTCTGCGGTCTGGGCCATCTCACTCATCAGGTGCGAGGACAGGAACACTGTCTTACCCTGCCCGGCGAGGTAGCGGACCAGGTTGCGGACCCACAACACACCTTCCGGATCGAGGCCGTTGACCGGCTCGTCCAGGATCAGGGTCTGCGGGTCGCCAAGGAGCGCGTTGGCAATGCCCAGGCGCTGGCCCATGCCCAGCGAGAAGCCGCCTGCCTTTTTCCGGGCCACTGCCTCCAGGCCGGTCATTTCGATGACTTCATGTACCCGGGACGTGGGAATGTTGTGCGTCGCCGCCATGGCCCGCAGGTGGTTGTAGGCGCTGCGGCTGGTGTGGACGGCTTTGGCGTCCAGCAGCGCACCCACCTGGTGCAGGGGGGCCTTGTGATCGGCGTAATGCAGGCCGTTGACGGTGACCGTGCCCGACGTCGGCCGGTCCAGTCCCATGATCATGCGCATGGTGGTGGATTTGCCGGCACCGTTCGGGCCCAGGAAGCCCGTTACCTGCCCTGCTTTGACGGTGAAACTGACGCCGTCAACCGCCGTTTTGCTGCCGTAGACCTTGGTCAGGCCTGTTGCCTCAATCATGGAAATGTTCCTTAGAACAGCAGCCTGGTGGCCGCGGGATGCGGGGAAGTTTCGTGTACGCTCCACGCTACCGACGGCTCGGCCGGATTTCGCCTGTCTCAGGGATGATTCAGGGTCGAATCAGGGTAGTCCGCACGGATGATTAGGGGTCCCCACCGGGGCGCAGCCTTAGGTGCGGGGCGAGTAGTACGTCAGGGCGCGCGGTTCCACCCGGATCCGGACGCTGCGCACGCCCGCCAGCGCCTCGCCGTCGACCGCCAGTGCCAGGGGGGAGCCCTCCGACTCAATCCGGACCTCGGTGGCCTCCCGCAGATGGGTGATCCGGGACGTCGCCACCGTGCCGGTCAACACCGACCACAGGAGCCGGAGCCGGGCAAAAGATTCGTCGGCAGTGATCATGCGGACATCCAGGACGCCATCGTCCAGCACGGGCCGCGACAGGGGCGCGTGGTCCCGGGGGTAATAGCGCCCACGTCCGATGTACGCGATCCAGAGTTTGTGCCGGACACCGTCCACGGTCAGTGTTGTGGGTGTTCCCGCGGCGAAGGTCCGGAACATTGCCACCACGCCGGCCAGCGGTTTGCCGAGGGCCGGCTGCAGCTGCTCCCTGCGCCGGACCAGGTTGGGGTACAGGCCGATGCTGGCCGTGTTCAGCATGACCAGGTCAGCTGTTTCCGGATTGCCCACCAGCCCGCGCTCCACGGTCACAATGCCGACGTCCGCCCGCGCGGCTTCACCCGCGGCCGCGGCTGCCACAGCGTCCTTGAGGTTGGCAGTTCCCGTGTCCCGGGCGAAGTGGTTGAGTGTTCCGCCGGGGAGCACCAGCAGGGGGAGGGAATGTTCGACGGCGGCTGCGGCGGCGGTGCCAACGGTACCGTCGCCGCCCCACACGCCCAGGGCACGGGTGTCCGCGTGGGAAGCGGCGGCCTGGATGGCCTCCTCCAGGCTCTCTCCCGGCTCGACCGCTTTTATATGCGCCTTGGAGAATACTTCCTGGAGTGCGCCTGCCGTTTGTTCCGTGAAGGAGCCGCCCAGGGTATTCACCACGATGCTGAGACCTTCACCGCCCGGCAGCTCCGGGGCTTGGGTTGCGGTGCGCGATACTCCGGGAAACGGTGGGCGGACGGGCCACCACTTACGGGTCACCAGGGCCGCCCCTGCGCCGATCGCCGAACCGAAGAACACATCCGAGGGCCAGTGCGCCCCCGTGTGGACGCGGGAGTAGGCCACCCCCAGCGCCGCCGGCGCAAGTGCCGCACCGACAACCGGCTTGACCAGGCCGGCGCCGAGCGCGAAGGCGATAGCGGAGGCCGAATGCCCCGATGGCATCGACGAGCTGGTGGGCTGCGGATGGACGAACCGGAAAACCGGCAGGTGTTCAGGGAGCGGCCGGGCCCGCGGCAACAGGGTCTTGAAGACCACGTTGGTCACAGCAGATGCCACCGCTTGGGCGATCAGCCCGTGCAGGGCGGCCCGGCGCGGCTTGCCGGGAAAGGCGGCCATGACCGCCGCTGCCCCGATCCACAGTTTCCCGTGGGTGGCGGAGGCGGAGAGGCGCCGGAAGAACTCATCGTGGTTTCCACCCGGGAACGACGACACGCCGCGGACAAGATGCCGGTCAAAGCGGCTGATCCAGCCCGGTCCCTTGCGCCACACTCTGTACATCTCCCCACCTTATAACCGGTGGGTCCTACCTACTTGGAGGACAGGGTCTTGGGGGGCAGGGGCCTCGCGGCGCCGGCAAGGAGCAGTGCCACCAGGATCGGGGCGAGGATCGCGAGGAGCGCCAGGTGGATTCCCGTGAGGTCGCCCAGGTAGCCCAGCAACGGCGGGCCGGCGAGGAAGGAAACATACCCCAGGGTGGATACAACCGAAACCCTCGCGGCCGCATGCTTCGGATCGTCGGCGGCCGCTGACATTCCCATGGGGAAGGCCAACGCGGATCCCACGCCCCACAGCGCAGCACCAACCCCGGCCAGCCAGATGTTCCCCGCGAGCACAAACAGGCACAGACCCGCCGTGGCCGCGGCCATGCTGGCCCGGAGCACTACGACGCGGCCGTAGATGTCGATCACGCGGCCGCCGAAGAGCCGCATGGCCGTCATTGCCAGGACAAACAAGGCGAACATCAGGGCACCGGTGGATTCCGAACTGCCCAGGCCGTCAACAGTGGCCTTGGCGATCCAGTCGTTTCCGGCGCCTTCGGTGAGGGTTGCACCCAGGACCACAACGCCGATCAGCAGGGTGCGGCCGTCACGCCAGGCCGATGGCCCCTTCACAGCCGTCGGTTCACCCTCGACTGGAGCGGCCTGGGCCGCGTGGGGGAGGAAATAGCGGGGCGCCACGAGGGCTACCACCACTACTACACCGGCGATGACCAGCAGGTGCAACGGCAGGCCAATACCGAGTGTTGAGAGGCCCGCACCGATCAGTGCCCCCACAAAGGCCCCGCCGCTGAAGGCCGCATGGAACTGCGGCATGATGGTGCGCCGAAGCTTGTGCTCGACGTCGGCTCCTTCAATATTTTGGGAAACGTCCCACAGCCCGACGCCAATGCCGAAGAAGAACAGCGAAACTGCAGTGCCCGGGATCGATTCCGCCGACAGGGAAAGGGCAATGCCCACCCCGGCCAGGGCTGACAGCAGACCGCCTGCGCGCACGGCATTGGCGGTGCCGATCTTCCCCACCACAAGTCCCGCCGTCGGAAGGGCGAGCAGGGAGCCGACGGCTATGCACAGCAGTAGCGTGCCCATCTGGCCGGAGGTCAGGTGCAGCGTCTCGGTGACGGCGGGGATCCTTGCGGCCCAGCTGGCAAAGACAAAGCCGTTGATCCCGAAGACCACAAAAGTGGCTGCGGCGGCTGCCCTGAGGGACGGTCCGGCCGTCGTGCTGGTGTTGATGCTCATGCTTTGACTACTTCCACCGAGAGCTTGTTGAGGTGTGCGAGTTCGTCCGAACTCAGGTCTTTGTCCGTAACTATCACGTTCACTGCGTCCAAGGGGGCAACCAGGGCCATCGCGGTGGCATTCCATTTGGCAGCGGCGCAGGCAACAATCACCCGCGCCGCCGACTCGAGTCCGGCCCGCTTCACTGCGGCGTCTTCCAAATCATGGGCCAGGAGACCGTCCTTGAGGTTCAGGGCGCAGGGGGTGACCACCGCCGTGTCGAAGCGCAGGGACCGGATGTTGGCTTCCGCGAGCGGGCCGCGGAAGGATAGCTCGCCGGGAATCAGGCTTCCGCCCGGGAGCAGCAGGGCAGGACGTTGGCCGGCATGCGGGTCGTCGTCGGTGACCGTCGTCAGGGCGCGCATGGACATGGGCATCAGCGTCAGTTCGCGCCCGCGGAGGACGCGGGCAATTTCGGTGGCTGTGGTGCCGCTGTCCAGCCACACGTGTTCGCGTTCTCCCAGCAGGCCTGCCACGGCGGCGGCGATCCTGGCCTTCACGGCCTGGTCTTCAAGTTCGCGCTGGCCGTAGCCGGGGTTTTCGCCGCCGGCAATCAGGCTCCTGGCACCGCCATGGACCCTGCGCAGCACACCATGCGATGCAAGCAGCTCAAGGTCCCGCCGGATGGTGGCTCCCGATGCGTCGCACGCCTGGGTCAGCTCTTCCACGGAGACCTCGGCTTTGCGGCGAAGCAGCTCCCCGATCAGGCGGTGCCGCTCTTCAGTCTTCATGCTCATATGATAGCAATTTTTGATCATATGATCGCCACCTGGAACGCTCTCTCACTTACAGCATAAAAAAGGCAGACGCTCTCTCACTCGATGAGAGAGCGTCTGCCGAAAACCTGCAAGAAGTGAGAGAGCGTCAGCGGGCGCGCTCAACCCGCTTTTCGTCCCACACGGGCTCGGGGGATTCGTAGACGCGGCCGTCGGAGCCGAACACCAGGAACCGGTCGAACGTGCGGGCGAACCAGCGGTCGTGCGTGACTGCCAGGACGGTGCCCTCGAAGTGGTCAATGGCCTTTTCCAGGGCCTCGGCCGAATGCAGGTCCAGGTTGTCCGTGGGCTCATCCAGCAGCAGGAGCGTGGCGCCGGAGAGCTGCAGCAGCAGGATCTGGAACCGCGCCTGCTGGCCGCCGGAGAGGGACTCGTACTTCTGCTCGGACTGCCCGGCCAGGCCGTAGCCGTCCAGTGCGCCGGCAGCAGCCTCACGCCCCAGACCGGACCGGTGCTCGTCGCCCCGGTGCAGGATTTCCAACAGGGTTTTGCCCAGGAGGTCGGGCCGGACGTGGGTCTGGGCGAAGAAGCCGGGCCGGATACGGGCGCCGAGTTTCACGGTCCCCTCGTGCGGCACTTCAGCAATATCGACGTCGGACACGGGGAGGTGCTCCCGTTCCGGGTCCGTCCCGCCCGTGGCGAGCAGGCGCAGGAAGTGGCTCTTGCCGGAGCCGTTGGAGCCGAGCACACCCACGCGGTCCCCGAACCACACCTCGGTGGAAAACGGCTTCATCAGCCCGGTCAGTTCCAGTTTCTCAGCCACGACCGCCCGTTTGGCGGTCCGGCCGCCCTTCAGGCGCATGCGCACGTTTTGTTCGATCGGCAACGCTTCGGGCGGGCCGGCCTCGAGGAACTTGGCCAGGCGCGTCTGGGCGGCCTGGTAGCGGTTGGCCATGTCGGAGCGGAATGCCGCCTTGTTTTTGTACATGTTGACGAGTTCCTTGAGCTTCACGTGCTCCTCGTCCCAGCGCTTGCGGAGCTCCTCGAAGCGGGCGTTCCGGTCCGCGCGGGCGTCGACATAGGAGCCAAAGCCGCCGCCGTGCACCCAGGCGCCTGCGCCGTTGATGCCCGGTTCGAGGGTCACGATGCGTCCGGCGGCATTGTTGAGCAGCTCGCGGTCGTGGCTGATGAAGAAGACAGTCTTTTTGGACTCGTTGAGCTTGTCCTCAAGCCAGCGCTTGCCGGGCACATCGAGGTAGTTGTCCGGTTCGTCCAGGAGCAGGAGTTGGTCAGGTCCCGCGAACAGGGCCTCCAGCACCAGCCGCTTCTGCTCGCCGCCGGAAAGGCTCGACGCCGGGCGGTGCTGTGCGCGGTCAAAGGGCAGTCCCAGGGCGGCCATGCAGACCTCGTCCCAGACAGTCTCCACGTCATAACCGCCGGCATCTCCCCAGTCCACGATGGCCTGCGCGTACCGCATCTGGCTGGGCTCGTCGTCGTGCTCCACCATCGCGAGCTCGGCCTCGTCCACCTCCCTGGCCGCGGCGGCCAGGGCCGGCGGAGCGGCGGAGACCAGCAGATCGCGGACGGTGGAATCGTCCCGGACCTGGCCCACGAACTGGCGCATGATGCCCATGTTTCCGGAGCGCCCGATCACACCTTCGTCCGGTACAAGGTCGCCGGAAATGATCCGGAAAAGGGTGGTCTTGCCCGTGCCGTTGGGGCCGATCAGGGCGGTTTTGGTACCGTCCGGGACCTTGAAAGTCACGCCGTTGAGCAGCTGGGTGCCGTCGGAGAGGAAGTAGTCAATGCCGGAAATGTCTATGTGGGCCACGCCAACAATCTTCCCACGCCCGCCCTACCCGGGTTTTTGTCCGGATAATATGCCTTTGAGGCAGTTCTGCGCGCATTATCTGGACAAGAAACTCGGGGGGCGCTAGCCGGCTGCGGTCAGGAACTGCTTGAGCAGCGGCCCGGACGTGGTGGCTCCGAGGCCGCCGTCCTCAACAAACACGGCCACTGCCAGGTCCCCGTGGACGGCCACAATCCAGGCGTGCGTCTTGGGCGGGTTCTCCTTGCCGAACTCCGCCGTGCCGGTCTTGGCGCCTACCGGCGCGCCGGGAACGGTCGTCAGGAAGCCCGCGTGGCCGGACGTGACTACCGCGCGCATCATGTCGGACAGCGCCGCGGCCTCGGCGGCAGTGATGGGCTGGCCGGACGCCTTGGCCGGCGCTTCCGGCGTAACGGTCGACGACGGCGACGCGCCCTCCGCGGTCGTCCCGCCGGACGTGTCTGCCGCGGCAGCCCCCGCGTCGGGGTTCAGGACCAGCTGCGGTGAGACGGGGGATCCCTTGCCCACGGAACCGGCCATGATGGCCGCTGCCAGCGGGGACAGGAGCACCTTGCCCTGGCCGATCATCGAGGCGGCATGTTCGGTGCCCGCAGCCTCGCCCGGAACGGACCCGAGGAATGCCGCGGCGCCCAGCGCGGGGGCCTCCACCGCCACGCCCATGGCGACGGCGGCAGCCTCGAGCTGGGCCTGAGTGACTGTGTCGCGCGCAGCGATAAACGCCGTGTTGCACGAGTGGGCAAAGGCATCGCGGAGTGCCACAGACCCCAGCGACGTTTCCGGGTAACCTTCCGCGTTCTTGAACGTCCGGCCGTCCACGGTAAGGGTGGGTGTGCATTCCACCTTCGAATCGGGCGTCAGGCCGTTGCGGAGCATGGCAAGCGAATCGACGATCTTGAAGGTTGACCCGGGCGCGTACTGGCCGAGCATGGCGGTGTTGTAGCCGTTGCTTCCCGGGCCTGAGGCCGCGGCGAGAACGGCCCCCGTAGAGGGGCGGAGCGCCACGATGGCCGACGCCGGGCCTACACCGGCAAGGGTGCTCTCGGCGAGTGACTGGAGGTTCGGATCAAGGGTGGTTTTCAGTGGCGTGCCCGGGGTGGGGGCCATCTCGAAGACCACCCTGCGGGGATCCGTTCCCGCAGCCTGGATCTGTTCGCGGGTCAGGTCGGCCCGCTGCGCACGGATCACCACGGCGTCGGTGCCGCGGAGTTGCGCGTCGTACTGCTGCTGGAGCCCGCCGATGCCGGTCACGTCTCCGGCGGTCAGGACGCCGTCGGACGCCTCGATCTGCTCGGCCGTGGCCTCGCCGACGGTGCCGAGGACTGCCCTTGCGAACGTGCGGCTGGGTGCCAGCGGCTGGGCTTCCGGGATGGCGCGGGCACCGGGAATGGCCGTGATCTGCGCGTCCGTGACGGTGCGGCCCTCATCACGGAGAGTGATTGCCCGGACGAACGCCTCGGCACCGGAGGCCGCAACCTGTTGGGCGTAGGCGGCGGGATCCACACCCACCAGTTCGGCCAGTTTGGTGGCTGACGCGGCGGCGTCCGCGGATCCCAGAAGCAGTCTGTCGATCCCCACGTTCACCACGGGACGGTACGTGACCAGCTTCGCGTCATCCGCGCCCAGGATGTCGGCGCGCTGCGGCGACTGGGTGCCCTTGCTCAGGATTTCGTTGTCGGCGAGTCCGGGGACCAGGGCTGCCGGGTTCCAGACCGCCAGCCAGTTATCCCCTGACTTCGTGAACTCTGCGGAGACCGTGTATTTCCACTCGCCGGTGCCGATTTTCCAGGTGTAGTTCAGCGGAACGGTTGCAGTGCCGCCGTCCAGGGT
This sequence comes from Pseudarthrobacter cellobiosi, assembly GCF_023913815.1. Classification (NCBI taxonomy): domain Bacteria; kingdom Bacillati; phylum Actinomycetota; class Actinomycetes; order Micrococcales; family Micrococcaceae; genus Pseudarthrobacter; species Pseudarthrobacter cellobiosi. The sequence continues at coordinate 147,832 of NZ_JAMXBK010000016.1, read as the reverse complement.
GAGCTCGCCGGCCGCCACAGTGGGCTTGCCCGGCTCCAGGGCCTTGAAAACGTCCTGGACCTGTTGCTTGGCCACCCCGGAGTCTTTGCCATCAAAGGCGACCGAGCCGACGTCGAGCGTGGAAAGCGCGGACGCAAACTGTTTAGCCGCGCTTTCGGCACCCCCTCTGCCGTCGTCGCAGGCAACCAAGGAGGCGCCGAGGATGAGTCCAGCTATGGCAAGCGATAGTTTCTTTGAGTTCCCCACGGCGCTATTATGCCCCGATTTGGAACGCGCTTGCTGTCACCCATTCCGCGCGAACGGACAGTTGACGCCCCAATGATTTGCGCGAAAGGACATTTGAGGACCGCTGTCAGGGGATTGAGTGTCCGTTCGTGCCGGGTTCAGAGGCCGAGAGAAGGGACCCCAAGACCAAATATGTCCTTCAGGGCATGTTTCGCGGCGAAGAACCCTGGCATGCCCGTTACGCCGGGGCCGGGCGGCGTGGAGGAGGAACAGAGATACACACCGGCCACGGGCGTCCGCCATGGAACGCGGGAGACCACAGGGCGCTGGATAAGTCCGCGCACGTCCATGATGCCGGCACTGAAGTCCCCGCCCACGTAGTTCCGGTTGTAGCTGGCCAGTTCCGCCGCAGTGGTCACCTGGGTCTGCATCACCACATCCCGGAAACCGGGCGCGAAGCGCTCCAGCTGCGCGGTGACGGCCTCGCCCATGTCGCGGGTTGATCCGGCCGGCACATGGCAGTATGCCCACAGGATCTGCCGGCCGGCCGGCGCCCGGTCCGTGTCGAACCGTGATGGCTGGGCCACCAGGACGTAAGGGCGTTCCGGGTGTTTCCCGGCGGATACTTCGTTCTCGGCACGGGCCAGTTCAGCACGCGTGCCGCTGACGTGCACCGTTCCGGCGTCCCCCAGTTCCTTTACTGCCCACGGAACGGGTCCGGACAGGATGAAGTCCACTTTGCAGGAACCATTCCCATAGCGGAACGCCTCCAGGGCTTGCCGGTACCTGGCCGGGAGGCTGTCGCCTGCAATGTTCAGCAGGCCCCGTGGGGCCACGTCCAGCAGAGTGGCCCGTGCGCCGCGGAGTTGTTGGAGGCTCTCGATCGTCGCCCCCGTATGGATCACCCCGCCGTGGGCACGGATGTCGGCCTCCAGCGCCGCCGCAATGGAGGCCGATCCGCCCAGCGGAATCGGCCAGCCTTGGGCGTGGGCCAGTGCGGTGAGCATGAGCCCGGCGCCTGCAGAGGCCAGCGAGGGCAGCTGCGAAACCGCATGGGCGGCCACGCCGCTGAGCAGTGCGGGCGCAAGGTCCTCGTGGAATCGCGCGTTCCACAGCCGCGATCCCTGCTCCAGTGTCCGCAGCCCGAAAAGCGCCGCTGCCAGGGGATTCCGGGGGATCCTCAGCAGCTGGTGCTGCGTCAGATCCATCACGCCGTCAATGCGGTCAACTAACGGGCGAAGAAGCCTGCGGTAGGCGTCGCCGTCCGGGCCCAGGCCTTGGACCGTCCGTTCGAGGCTGTGGTAGCCGAGGGCCGCCCGTCCGCCGTCGAGCGGTGATCCGAACGAAAGTTCCGGGACCACCAGGTCTATCCGGCGTGCCAACTCGAAGTCGCGGAAGAAGGGTGATGCCAGCGCCATGGGGTGCACGGCCGAGCAGATGTCATGGAGGTGCCCCGGCTGCATCAGTTCGGCGGTGCGGGTGCCGCCTCCGATGGTGTCCGCCGCCTCGTGGACTTCAACGGAGAGGCCGGCGCGCGCCATCACGGCGGCTGCAGCCAGCCCGTTGGGTCCGGACCCGACGACGGCGACGTCAGGCATGGTGTTTCGCCCGCCAAGGGAACACCGCGTGCGAGGGATGGCGGGGGCTGAACCGCAACCAGTCCGGGAGTCCGTCGAACGGCCCTCCCTGTGGATCATCGAGGTGATGGCGGCGGACGGGATCGTAGTCCGGATCGTAGATGTCCCATACAACCCGGAACATCACATATGCCGTTGCAAGCATATGTGCTGCCACGGCCAGGACGTAGTAGGGCATGTCAATATTGTGCTGGGTCGGGCCCTGGCTGGCCACCTGGCCCAGGTACATCCAGACGGCTGCCCAGTGCAGGCCTTCAACGCCCTGCCAAATGAGAAAATCCCGCCACCGCGGCCGGGCCAGCGCCAACAGCGGGATGAGCCACAGGACATGCTGCGGCGAATAGACCTTGTTGGTCAGGACAAAAGCACCCACGATGAGGAACGCCAGCTGGGCCAGCCGCGGCCGGCGTGCTGCTGTCAGCGCCACCGCGGCAATCATGGTGCAGGCCAGCAGGAACACGGCCAGCGCCAGCCAGTTGATGGTTGCGGGATCCAGCACCGGCCAGCGCAGCCGCCGGGCCACCAGGTTGTAGGCGAACCATAGGGACCCGTAGCCGGCCTCCCTCGTCTCGGTGAACCTGAAGTACCCCCAGCCGGACGGGTTGGCCACCGCAACAGGCACGTTAATGGCCAGCCAGGCCGCTGCGCTGGCGCCTGCAGTGACCAGGAAACCGCGGATCCGCCCGGTCCGCAGGGCCAGCAGGAGGACGGCTCCGAGAATGAGGGCGGCATATGGCTTCGTCGCTGTGGCGAGGCCGATCAGGGTGCCGGCGAGGACCAGCCTTTCCCGCGAAAAACAAAGCATTCCTAGCGCCAACAACCCCACGGCCCACATGTCCCAGTTGATGGTTCCGGCCAGCACGATGCCAGGTGCCAGCGCCACCATGGCCGCATCCCAGGGGCGCCGCTGTGACATCCGGGCCGTAGCCAGCACGGTGACAATCCATACGGCTGCAACCAGGGTGGCATTAACGTCGAAGTAGCCAAGAATCCGCGCGTCACTGATGCCCTGGCCCGGGACCATCCAGGCAGTCACCCCGGCAATGAGTCCCATCAGGACGGGGTCTTCAAAGAGAGACCCCGGGCTCAGGACCGGGAACGTGCCGTCCCCCAGGCCGCGGTTGCGGAAGAATTCCGGGAAGTCGGAATAGCACGTGGAATAGAACTGGCCGGGGCTCGACCAGCCGTTGGCCCGGCAGTAGCCCTTGATGGCGAGGCCGGCCAGCGCCGCCACTACGGTCAGGATGATCAGGACACGTTCCACGGTAAAAACGCCGGGGGAGACGAGGCCGGGCGCCGACCGGGCACCCATCGGCCCGCCGATCAGTTCCGTGAAATTCTTCAGCAGCAGGTCGCTGCGGCTCGGAACAACCAGGCGGGCGCGCCGTGGGTGCACCGGTGGCTTCGTCTCCTGCATGTCTGAGAGCTTACCCGGCACGTGCGATACCGGACCCTGGACTTCATTCCTGGCCCTCGCCTCAGTTCATGCCGCCCATCTGCTGGTGCAACAGGACGAAAACATCTTCGCGTCGCCGGTCCAGGAGCTGCCCGTTGAATTCCCGGCGGTCATCGCGGACAGGCCCGTCATCCCGGACAGGCCTCCGCAGGAAGAATAGTACGTTCTTCATTCTTTTGATCATGGTGGTCACCTCCTTTCGGGGTGTAATTGGGTATGATAAATAGAGCCATTTAATGTCGAAGCAATAACGGCATAATTAGGCAGGGAAATGCCCGGCGGTTATGAATAGTTCGCGAATGCGAAGACAGACCCGTGTTGCAGCGGCGGTGCAGCCCCCAACAAAGAAGCTGAGTTCCGAACTATGGGGATGCCGCGTCGGCCCGCGGACCAGCCGTGAAGCTACGCCGACAGGAGACTTCCAGCAGGCGTCGCCTGAGGCGAGCCGCTAGCGCGGGCCATCCGAGAGGGAAGTGGCCTGGATATACCTCAATGCACGTGACGCCGCCGCGGGGGCGGGATCGGTTGCAGGAAGGTTAGGAGGCAGACACTCCGTTAAGACGGCGCGCATAAGCAGCAGAGGCCGGGTTCGTGGTGATGGTCATCTTCCATCCGCTAGTCAAAGTAATCATTTTTCCCAACCTCCTTTTCCGTTATGCTGCTGCCTCGGCTGACTAGCCGGACAACGCGCGCCGCAACCCCGGCAAAGACGCTCTGGGGTCAGGAATAAAATTACCCTACGAACAGAGCAATGCGCCACTTAATTCGCAAAGTTTTTCAAGAAAGTTTATGAATGCGCCGTTAGAGTCCCCAGCGGACAATGGCCGGGGTCCGCTTATCCCAGCCGAGCGTGCAGACTTTCGCGGTTCCCAGGATGAAATGGCGGCCTTCGGCGGGCGGCAGTTCCAGCCAGCGCGCGGTGAGGATCCGGGAGAAGTGCCCGTGCGCCACGATCAGCACGTTGTCCAACCCGGATTCCAGCACGCGGGCCACAATCTTGTCCGCGCGGGCTGCCACCTCGTCCAGGGATTCGCCGTTGGGCACACCATGGGTCCAGATCAGGTAATCCGGGTTGTCCTTGCGGATCAGGTCCGAGCTGATGCCCTCATAGTCGCCGTAGTTCCATTCCACAGCCAGCGGTTCGTGCTGCGCGTCAGGGTAACCTGCCAGTTCGGCTGTGCGCCGGGCGCGGCGCAGCGGGGACGTCAGGACCAGGTCGAAGTCCACCTGGTCCAGCACCTTGCGCGCCTCCACGGCCTGCTGTTCGCCTTCCACGGTCAGGGGCAGGTCGGTGAGCCCGGTGTATTGCCCGCTCTTGGACCACTCGGTCTCGCCGTGGCGCAGGATCCAGAGCTGGGGGCGGGGCGCGGTCATCGGGTTAATCATTTGGACTCCTCGTTCGGGGAAAGTTCGACGGCGGCGGGAGGTTCTTCTGTTTCCGGAACCGGGGGTGCCGCCTCGGGCTGCTCCGCCCACCAGGCGAGCAGCCTCGTTTCGGCGTCGTCCGGGTGCAGCGGTCCGTGTTCCATCCGTTCCTCGAGCAGGTACTTGTAGGCACGGCCCACCACGGGTCCGGGTTTGAGGTTCAGGAGCGCCATGATTTTGGCGCCGTCCAGATCGGGCCGGACCGCGTCCAGGGACTCCTGCTCCCGCAGTACGGCGATCCGGTCTTCCAGGTCGTCGTAGGCGAAGGCGAGCCGCTCAGCCTTCCGCTGGTTGCGGGTGGTGACGTCTGAGCGGGTCAGCCGGTGCAGCCGTTCCAGGAGCGGGCCGGCGTCCGTGACGTAGCGGCGGACGGCCGAGTCGCTCCAGCCGGCATCGCCGTAGCCGTAGAAACGCATGTGCAGCTCCACCAGCCGGGCCACGGCCTTGATGGTGTCGTTATCGAACCGCAGGGTCTTCATCCGCTTGGCCGTGAGCTTGGACCCCACCATGTCGTGGTGGCGGAAGCTGACCGCGCCGCCCGGTTCGAAACGCCGCGTAGCCGGCTTGCCGACGTCGTGCATCAGCGCTGCGAACCGCAGCACAAAATCGGGGGCCGGCACGGCGCCGTCGGCATCCGTTTCCAGGGCGGCGGCCTGTTCCAGGACCTGGAGGGAGTGCTGGTAAACGTCCTTGTGGCGGTGGTGCTCGTCGGATTCCAGCCGGAGCGCGGACACCTCAGGCAGCACAAACTCGGCGAGGCCGGTGTCCACCAGCAGGTCCACACCGGCCCGGGGGTTCGCACCGCAGATGAGCTTGACCAACTCATCACGGACCCGTTCAGCCGAGATGATCTTGATCCGCTCGGCCATCTGGGTCATGGCCAGCCGCACGTCGTCATGCACGGAAATACCCAGCTGCGATGCGAACCGGGCAGCGCGCATCATGCGGAGGGGATCATCGGAGAAGGAGGCCTCGGGTGAACCTGGCGTCGCCAGGACAGAGGCGCTGAGGTCCCGGACGCCGCCGAACGGATCAATAAGTTCAAGGGAAGGCAGCCGCAGCGCCATGGCGTTGATCGTGAAGTCGCGGCGCAGGAGATCGTCGGTAAGTGACGTGCCGAATGCCACCACGGGTTTGCGCGACTCCGGATCGTAAGCCTCGGCGCGGTAAGTGGTGATCTCGATCTGGAAGCCGGCTTTCCGCATGCCGATCGTCCCGAACGCGCGGCCGATCTCCCAGAAGTTGTCCGCCCATTTCTTTATCAGGGCCACTGTCTGGTCCGGGCTGGCGTCGGTGGTGAAGTCCAGGTCCGGCGAGGTGCGTCCCAGGAAAAGATCCCGTACCGGACCGCCCACCAGGGACAGCTCGTGGCCGGCGTCGACAAAGCGCTGCCCGAGCTCCAGGACCACCGGGTCCACCTGGAAATCGACGGTGTTGGAATCAATCTTGTGATGTGCGTGCGCCATAGTTACTTAAGCTTGTCAGAAACCGGCGGCTTGGCAGGCCAAAATCTCCTCAAGATCGCGCCTATTCGCCTACAGCCCCTCAAAGTGCGTCATACGCAGTCCACTTTGATGTCATGTTCAGGTCATCATGATCGGACAAGAGTCGTTAGAGTGGACTCCATGGCCCATCCCGTACCGAGCGCTCCCGGCAGGAGGACAAACGCACCGTTGCCGTCGGCAATTGGTGCCCACGTCGCGCCTGTCTTGCACTCGGCCCCGGCCTCGCTGCCTACGGTGGAGGAAATTTCCGCCGGCGGCGTTGTTGTGGACACGTCCGACGGCGAACTAAGGGTTGCGATCATTGCCCGCCTTAACAGGGGCGGACGGCTGGAGTGGTGCCTGCCCAAGGGCCATCCTGAAGGCAAGGAAGACAACGAGCAGGCAGCAGTCCGCGAGATTGCCGAGGAAACCGGCATCGAGGGCGACATCCTGGCGCCGCTGGGCAGCATCGACTACTGGTTCACTGTCAGCGGGCACCGCGTGCACAAGACCGTGCACCACTATCTGCTGCGCGCCACCGGCGGCGAACTCACTATCGAAAACGATCCGGACCACGAAGCCGTGGACGTCGCCTGGGTTCCCATCAAGGAACTCGCACGAAAGCTTTCGTTCCCCAATGAGCGCCGCATCGCGGATCTGGCCCGGGACGTCCTGCCCGAACACCTCTAAGGCTGCCTCAGCCGGAGCTGCATGTATGCCTGCACCGGCATACAGCCTGTCCGTTGCGGTACAAACAGCGTCCGGGTGAGACGATGAACTCGATGTCAGCTACCAATCCCCCCTCCGATAAAGCAGGCCGCGCCGCCCCGAGCGGAACCGCGAGTGAAACCCGGTCCAGCGCCATCATGGCTGCAGGCACCCTGGTCTCCCGGGTCCTGGGCTTCGGCAAGACCTGGATGCTGGGTGCCGCGCTGGGCCTCGGCTCTACGGTTAACGACACGTTTATCAACGCCAACAACCTGCCCAACCTGATCTTCCTGCTGGTGGCCGGTGGTGTCTTCAACGCCGTGCTGGTGCCGCAGATCATCAAGGCGAGCAAGGCCCCGGACAGGGGAGCGGACTACATCAGCCGGCTGCTGACGCTGGCCGTGCTCCTGCTGCTGGGCCTCACCGCGCTGGTTACGCTTGCTGCTCCGTGGGTCATTGAGTTGACCACGCAGGGTTATTCGCCCCAGCAGAAGGCCTTGGCAGTAGCGTTCGCCTTCTGGTGCCTGCCCCAGATTTTCTTTTACGGCCTCTACGCCCTGCTGACGCAGGTCCTCAACGCCAACGGCGCGTTCGGACCGGCCATGTGGGCCCCCATCCTGAACAACCTGGTGGCCATTGGCGGCCTGGGCATGTTCATCTGGATCTTCGGCGAAAACGCCATGAATCCGCACACTCTGGACAACTGGGGGCCGACCCAGACCCTGCTTGTGGCCGGCTTCTCGACCGTAGGCGTTGTGGCCCAGACAGCCATTCTTCTGATCCCGGTGATCCGCCTGCGGCTAGGCCTCCGGCCCCGGTTCGGGTGGCGCGGAGTGGGCCTGGGCCAGGCAGCAAAGCTGAGCGTGTGGACGCTCCTGACGGCCGCCGTCGGGCAGTTGGCGTTCCTGTACGTCATGCGCATCGCCACCATTCCCGGCGCCGAGCGTCTCCGGCTGAAGGAGGCGGGGGATCCGGCGGCAGAGATGCTGCCCGGCAACGCCGTCCTGGAGGTGGCCAGCCAGCTATATCTGCTGCCGCACTCCATCATTGCGCTCTCGCTCGCCACTGTTCTGTTTAACCGGATGACCCGCGCTTCGCAGGATGGCAACCGCGCAGAACTCCGCGATGCCCTCTCGCACGGCCTCCGCACGATGGCGGTGGCCACCGTCTTTGGCGCGCTGGCACTCTTCGCGCTGGCGGGCCCGCTTGGCATGTTCTTCTCCGGTGGTCCGCGCCAGGACGGCGTCATGCTGGCCCAAACACTCACCATCCTCGCTCTCAGCACCCCGTTCATGAGCGCCAACTTCATGATGTCGCGGGTCTTCTACGCCAATGAGGACGCCCGCACGCCGTTCCATATCCAGCTGCTGCTTGCCGTGGTCTACTTGGCCGGTGCCTTCGGGATCCAATTCCTGCCGGTGGGCCAGATCATCTACGCAATCGCCCTCCTGTACATGGTGGGCAATATTCTCTCGGTGGTCATCAGCGCTTATTTCCTACGCCGGCTCCTGGGCCACCTCGACGGGCCGCGGATCGCCAACTCCTATATCCGGATGGGTTATGCAGCGCTCGGTTCTGCGATCGCGGGCGCCGGTGCCCTGTGGCTAATGGGCAGCTACAGCGCCGACGGCTTCGCCTGGAAGGACCGGCTCGCCGCCCTGGTGACCGTTATCGTCGTCGGACCCATCATGCTGGTTGCCTATGTCTTCCTGCTGAAGGTCTTCCACGTTGCCGAACTCCGGGACCTCATGCGCCCCCTGTTGGGACGGCTGGGACGCGGCACCGGACCGTCCGGCGGCGCCGGGGGAACGCCGTCGTCGGCTGCGGGTGCCGACGTTTCCGGAACGGAACGTCCGACGCCGGAACGCGCCACGATCGCGGTGGACACCGGCCTGATTCCCCGGATTTCCGGCGAATTCGACGCCGCCTCATTCCGCGCAGGACCCGTACCGGAACCCCAGGCAGCGCCTACGGCGCCAGCTGACGGCGCACAAGGGGAAACTGAAGGAGTGGCTAACGGGGGCACTGAACCCGCCGTGGGATACCTTCCCGCAGAGGACGTGCCCGGCACAGCGCGGGGCGGGCTGCTGCGCGACGAGATTCCCCTTCCCGGCCGGCGCACGTTCCAGGGCCAGGCCGGACAGAACCCCCATTTCAGGCCACGCCGGCCTCGAAAAAAGTGATCTTCGCGCGGTTTTTGGTTGCCTGTCGACCACGGCGGCCATAGCCGATCGGCTAGGATCGACAGTGAACAGGGGTAGTTGCAGGCAAGCGCAGACCGGCTCGCCGGCCGGCTTTTGGCCGGTTTCTGACCGGCGGTGGCATCATCTACGCCGGCATTCCCGGACAGTCTAGGAGGAACACGTGTCCCACCCGATCGACGTTGGATCAGTACTCGGCGGCCGCTACAAGGTCACAGCCACGGTATTGACCTCACACGACCAGGATCTGGTGCTGGACGGGGTGGACCAAGTTCTCAACCGACCGGTCAGCATTCTGGTCGCCGGCCCGGACAACACCGAACAGGTGGCCCAGAGCGCCCGCGAGGTGGCTACCGGTGAGCGCCCGGGTAACGTCCAGGTCCTGGACCTTGGGGTCACTGAGGCCACCACGTACCTCATCACCAATCACACGTCCGCGGCAGACCTGTTGGACCTCGTGGTTGCCTCCGACGCGCCTTACGTCGAGCCGTTCTTCACGGATACCCTGGGCAGCGAAATTTTCGGCCAGGTGCGTTCCCACGAACCGGAACCGTACGACGACGAAGAGAACGTCGACGCCGGATACATCAACTACTCGGACAATCACCCCAGCCAGGTTGACCCATTCCGGTCTGCCGCGCCGGCGGCTCCGCCGCTTGTACCCCCGGTTGTTCCAGCCCGTCCGCCGCTCCGACCGGCAGTCCGTCCGGCGTCGGGGTCTGCCAGGACCGGGGCCGCTGGAGCAGGGGCCGCCGCTGCTGGCGCCACTGCTGCACATCAGCACGTCGCTGCGCCGCAACCGGTGCAGGCTGCGGAGAACCGGTCAGTTTCCGGACCGGCTGAGCCCAAGACAGGTGCGGGCTCCGATTCGCCCAAGGTTTCTTTGTGGTCTGAGGACGACTATTCCAACGGCTCCCACGACGCAGGCTACGACGAACCCGTGGTCTCCCGAGCGCCGGAACGCTCCGATCGTGCAGCGGGCGCCTTCCCGTCGCTTGCCCGGAAAGTGTCTCCGGCGGCCGCAGTACCTCCTTCCGGCGGGACGGATGACTATTACGACGACGACGAGCCCGAGCGTGAGCCCCGCTCCATGCGCTGGCTGGTGGGCGGGCTGCTTGCCGTGGTGCTGATTGCCGGGCTGGTCTTTGCGGTCACCAACCTGGGCAGTCTATTCAAAACGGGCCCTCAGGCCGCCCCATCCTCCACGTCGACGGGCTCCACCCAGCCAAACACCGGGTCGCCTTCACCCAACCAGAGCTCCGCACCTCCGGCGGCACCGCCGGCCATCGACAACATCACCCGGCAAGGCGATTTTGACTTCGCAGCCACCTACGACGTGGATCTTGTGAAGGCATTTGACGGCAACGCAGCCAGCTACTGGTCAGACATGGAATTTGCCACCGAGGGCTGGGGCGGCCTCGCAACCAATGGCGTGCCATTGTTCGTCAAGCTGAAGAATCCGGCGAAGGTTTCATCCATCACCCTGACTCAGCTCGGAGCCTCGGGCGGCAATCTCAGTGTCTTCACCAATGACCGTCCGTCATTGGACGGCGCCAAGCTGGTGGGGACCAACAGCTTCACGTCAACAGATCTGACCATGCCACTGGCCGAGCCGGTGGAGGCACAGTACGTGATCGTGTCCATCAAGACCCTTCCCAAGCTGGCCGCCCCGAAGACCCGCTATGGCTTTGGCATCCGCCTGGCGGAGATCAAGATCCAGTAGGACCACACCAGCGTCGTCCCCGTTGAGCCGCGGCTGTTCTGCCCGGAGCATTGCTCCGCAGTAATAGACGCGGCTCAGCTGTTTTCAGACGGTAATCTGGTAGGGCGTCCCGTCCAGGTGACGGGGTTATGGCCGCTGATGGTTCCTCCGTTCGCGCGGCACCCGGAATATTCACCACCTAGATTCAGTTGTGCCATGTGGCCGGCCGCAAAAGCCGGCGCATCGACTAAGGAAGAGGTTCACCGTTCAGTGAGCAACGCAGAAAACACCGCGTCCGAAGTACGTGATGTCATCATCGTCGGCTCGGGCCCGGCCGGGTACACGGCCGCTGTCTACACGGCGCGCGCCAACCTGAAGCCCTTGCTTCTGGCCGGATCAGTTACCGCCGGCGGCGAACTGATGAACACCACCGACGTCGAAAACTACCCAGGCTTCCCCGAAGGCATCATGGGGCCGGACCTCATGGAGAACTTCGAGAAGCAGGCAGCCCGGTTCGGAACCGAAATCCAGTTCGAGGACGTCACAGCACTGGACCTCGACGGCGACATCAAGACTGTCACCATCGGTACCGGCGAGACCTTCCGGGCGCGGGCGATCATCCTGTCCACCGGATCCGCATACCGTGAGCTGGGCCTCCCGAACGAAAAGCGTCTCTCCGGACATGGTGTCAGCTGGTGTGCAACCTGCGATGGTTTCTTTTTCAAGGACCAGGAAATTGCGGTCATCGGCGGGGGAGACTCGGCGATGGAAGAAGCCCTGTTCCTGACCAAGTTCGCCAAGTCCGTCACCGTTGTGCACCGCCGCGACACACTCAAAGCTTCCAAGATTATGGCAGACCGCGCCCTGGCCCACGACAAGATTTCGTTCATCTGGAACAGCTCCGTTGAGGACGTCATCGGAACGGACAAAGTCACCGGGCTCAAGATCAAGAACCTGAAGGACGGCACCGTATCCGACCTCGCCGTCACCGGCGTCTTCGTCGCCATCGGAAACGACCCCCGCACCGACCTGGTCAAAGACTCCCTGGAGATCACGGCGGCCGGTACCATCGCCGTCGAGGGCCGGAGTTCCAAGACCAGCATCCCTGGCGTCTTCGCCGCCGGCGATGTTGTTGATCCCACCTACCGTCAGGCCATCACGGCCTCCGGGTCCGGATGTGTTGCCGCGATCGACGTGGAACACTACCTCGCAGACCTTCACGCGTAATCTCGCGTACCCGCCGTTCGAAGAGAGAGACAAGGTTATGAGCAACGCTAAAGACGTAACAGATGCAAGTTTTGCTGCGGACGTACTGTCCGCCGACAAGCCAGTAATTGTGGACTTCTGGGCTGAATGGTGCGGCCCCTGCCGCAAGCTGGGACCCATCCTCGACGAGATCTCGGTCGAATACAGCGAGAAGGTTAATGTCGTCAAGCTCAACGTCGACGACAACCCCGCCATCGCCGCCGAGTACGGAATCACGTCCATCCCTGCCGTTTACCTCTTCCAGGACGGCCAGGTGAAGAGCACTGTTATCGGTGCGAGGCCGAAGCAGTTCTTCGAAAAGGAATTTGCGGACGTCCTGTCCTAATCAGGTAGGGGACTTCTGTCCCATATGACCGGTGACACCAGCCTGTGGCCACTGCTTCCATGAAGCGGTGGCCACGGGCCTTTAAGACCGAGCCCGTCGAAGCACAACCACATTGCATCAACCGTCAATTGTTTCCTAACTTCACTGGTTGCTCAGAGTCGCTCCTGGAGACCCAGTGCAGGGATGAGCGTCCTATCTATGAGGGCTGGTGGGCTGAAATCTCCGACTAGTCGCCCGGTCGTCATCCCAAAGTCCGGGTTTCCAGCTTCGGATTCTTGTTTCAGGTGAAACATTGGCAGTCGAGATGCAGGGCCTTGTACGTCTGGTCTCGTTCACGTGAGGGAATGGCGCACGACAATGTGGGAGACTTCGCAGGACGTGCGGTCTTCGTTGGATTCGGCCGCCGGGCCGCGGCAAGAACGCATAGGTTCGCCGACAGTGGACAGAGTGTTCCCAGATTCCACCTCGCTACGGATTTCTTATGCCCGCCGACGCGATCCTGAATGCTCTGTTTCACGTGAAACATTGGCGATCGAGATGCAGGGCATCATGTGGAACATCGACAATCGCCAATCCAAGCGGCGCACGCTGTGACCACGTTCGCCGGACGGGCGCAATTTTCTTCGACGTCAGTGCATGCTGTTCCTTCCATTCGAGTGCCGTTGTCGCACGACATGCCGCTCCGATTCAGTTTGACCCACTTGATTCAGTTCAGTTCAGTTCAGTTCAGTTCAGTCCATCGACAGTAGATCAATCCATCCAGCCTTGCACGATCGCTACGGTCATACTCTGCGCACTGATGCGTCCCCGCGCTATGTTTCACGTGAAACACTGCCCAAACCTGCAAGAGTCTGCCCCCTCCTGCTGCTACTGGCCTGAACGACGGCACTTCGAGCCAGTCCTTATGGATTGGGTGCACGCGATGTAGCCGTATTGCGTCCAGTCCATCGCTGAGGAGAATATCCGCGGCACGCTCGGACAATAGATCGAACTCTGAGCAGCTTAAGACAATTGGATTAGGTGGCCTAGTGGACTTCCCGCCCAGTTTCATCTCGCCGGCAAAAATATGGAACGGGAACATCGGACTACCGGAAACACCCCGACCGGGCCAGCGTTCCAGTCACGCTAGCCGCCCGTGGTTTGAATCAAACGCCGATACTCTCGCAGTTGACGCCTAGAAGAACGGGGTTCCAAGAGTTGGTCAGACTCGATGCCGGTGGTCGGGGGAGTCGGGGCTGGCCGGAGGAAGCCAAGGGACGCCGGGGGAAGCCAGGTGTCTGCTTGACGCAAGGATCCGAGCCACTGGAATAGATCCCTCACATCAAACGGCACTGGCCCCTCGTAAATAGCTGCCCGGTCGGAAATGCGTACAAGCCTCATCGCCAAACCGCAGCACGTCGGTAACCTGCCGCGACGGTATCCAGTTCAGTGGCAGCCTGACCAGTTGCAACAGTCCAGTCTTGTCCACCGCATGTCGACGACACAGCAACGGGCAACTCAAGATTCAGCGACCCCGGGAGCACACTCACACAGTGTTGGGAACCCGCCAGCACAGACAAGTTGCCTACGGACGAATTCTGGACCGTGGGCCTGGAGACTCACAAAGCCCATCCGCCGCTACCTCCAGCCTCGGATGGTGGTTCGGGAGCCGCACGGAGGCCCCGCGTCGCGCAATCGACCTGTGCTCACCGCTCGGGTTGGCCCATTCGGGGCTCATCGTCCAATTGTGACAGGTGTCCATTGATGCCGATGGCGAAGGGCAGCACATGCGGAGATAGTCTAAGTCAGATATTGCCCTGGGCCTCGCCCAACGACCGCCTCGACACACACTTGTTCCGGCCTCTTCCCTTGACAAGGCCGTACTCGTCTCAACGGGACCATACCGGGAGACCTCCTGCGCGACACTGGTGCGGGCCAGCAAAGCCGGCATGAGGACACAGATGCTCTTCCACGCCAGACTGTTTCACGTGAAACAGTCTCGGCCCCGGCGACGACTTCGTGGATGGCAGCACCTCGAGCGTACTGTTTCACGTGAAACGAACTGAGCGAAAACGTCGTCCATGCCTTCTCGGGATGGGATGCTCAGGACACCGGCCTCGCATGTGCTGGATGCTAACTTCTGAGGCCAACTGCCAGATGGCCGCAACCCCACATCAAGCTCGTTGCGCCATGATCGACAGTTCGTGTATACGCGGAGCACCCATGCACAGCCCCGGCACACGAAGGCACTCGAGGGCGCATTCTCCATGCCCAGGTATGCTCTACACGGCAAGGCGCACCCAATCTTGCCGCCGGGCCCTAGGCACGTTTGCGTGACGGCTGAGCCCTCGCCCAAGCCCTGCGGTCTCCTGCATCGTTGGGGGACCGTCAGCCTGAACCTGGTCTGGAAGAAGGTGATCGCCGTGTATCTGCCCGTGGCCCAAATAGGCGCTGTGGCTTCGCCGCCACGCACATCTCTGTTCGCAAGATCGCTACGGCTGCCGTCCAGTCAGCGAAGGACGGTACCAGAGCCGCCTTGCTCGATCATTAGCCAAGGACGGTACCGAAGCCGCCTGCTCGGTCGTCAACATGTCAGTCCGCACTGCAGTCCCGACCGGAACGGCACGCATCGGAATGCGCCGATAGGATGCGCGTCTGAGCAAGGCAACAGGCATCCAGCTGCAAACGCATGCTAGGGCAGGTCATGAATCAGCTGGCTCATGCCGGCATTCCTGGTCGAACGGCGGAGCCCTAGATGCCCGACCAACTCCACCTGCAAAGGGCTAGACCAGGTGATAAATGTCAGCGGGTGACGGAATCGTATCCATCTGAAGTGTGACTGTTCGGTTCGACCGGAGGGTTCCATCGCGTTGATGTTCCACCGAATTCGAAGTTATCCCCAAATGTTATCCACACCTATATCCACAGGCTTATCCACCGGCCTGCAAATCGTGGATGCAGTACCCCTAGGGCGGGACTTGAGATCAGCCGACACACCCAAGCCGGCGCTTCTCCCAGGACAACTACCACGGAAGAAGCGCTTGTTCACATAGGACTGGAAATATCGCCGGAAATCCAACTATTGACGTCGCTTTCCGTCTCGAAAGAGAGTCTGGATCGGCCTCGGTAATGTTTCACGTGAAACGGTACTGCAGACGCTATCCGATGCGCGTGCGGACTACTCGTTTCAGGATCTGCTGGTGTGGGCAGAATCTTTTCGTGATGCCTGCCACCACGCAATCTATCCACAAAGTTATCCACAGCGATATCCACCGCCCAGTTCACACCTACGGGCCCAAGGCTGTCTTGGCTCCATCTACTGTTGTGGCGAAGTCTGCCGCGCACCATGATGAAGAGTGGGCCGAAGACTCATAGTCTTTCGGCAGTCTCTTTCCCCTAAACCAGACTCCTGTCCGACTGGCTAAAGCTGATTCATCTTCGGCCGGGCCATGGCCGGACGTGGTTGCTACTGTGGTCGCTACCCGATCGGATCCGTACCTTTCCGAACAGTCCCGTCTGTCCCGAACTGCTGCACAGAAAGACGACTCGGCTTCCAAATTCCTTCCTCTCCCGGACACTCCGAGACTGGGCCTGTTCTGTCCACCCTGCAGTCAGGTCCTGGAGGGGGCGAAGCCAAGTCGTGGAGCTGGTCTAGAAACGCACTATGGCGAGCTGCCCAGCGTCATGCTGTGACGTCTTGGAATGTCGCAGTCCTGCCCATGGGTAGTGGTTCCAGATGAGGCAGCCGGCGGCCCTATTGGCCAAGGCAGGGGATCGATGCGCACTCCTGAGATTCGTGTGTATCGAGGCGCCCTGCAGATTCGATTCCGTCGACTTCCCATCTCCGCAGAAAACTATTCGACGAAAAGACCGTTGGGGCCAAGATCGTACCTGCCTGCATTCCTACAGAGACTACCCGTGCTTCGGCGGCGGCCCGCAGCGCCGCCCTAGCCCGTCTCTTCTGAGCTGCCCCAAGCCCAGGGATCGACGCTGGCTGTCAGCTCACGGCTCCTCGGATGCTCCTGGAAGTGTTCTACCCAGGCTAGCTTCCCGTCGGATGAAACTGAGGCGCCAGGGTCGGGCCACCACGGACGTGAACATGCCGTGCCCCCGGCCATGTCCCGCCTCTGGATGCTGGCCCTCTGGACGGCCTGCCAAGGTCCCCTGAGCCCCGGGCCGCCATCCGCTAGTTCAGCAGCACGCTGCCTGCAGCGGACTCGACACGGCCGGCGAGGGGAGTGGGGCGGCGTCATCCTCGTTGCGTGAAAAGACCATCATCGGTTCTGAGCCATACACTCCAAGAACGCCAAACCATCTGTTCCTTCGGCGGTCGAGATAGGACGGACTCCGGGCTGTGGTCATTGAATCGACTCCGGGCTGTGGTCATTGAATCCCTGACGCAGCCGGCTCACTGGCGCCGTCGGGCCATGGGGAGATGCCAGGCACGGGGCGCTGGACTCGTCGCGATGTTTCACGTGAAACCCATTGGAAGACCACTGGGGCGCAGGCCGAGCCTGCTAAGCAATCTCGGCTACCTTCACGAACCTCAGTGAACTGCCTCTGAAGGAGTGTTTCTGTCCGTCCCTGGCTGCCGGCGAAGTCCCTCGGATGCTGCAAACCGGACTTCACTTCACCGCAGCCGCAGATCAGATGACGCGTTGGCGACATCATGCGTCGTGACCTCTAGGTCATACCAACTTCATGTTCGTTCTCGATGAAGCCGCCGCCTAGATCCGGCACTTACCCTGTTGATGTTTCACGTGAAACAGCCACCGAGAGGCGCCCTCCCATCTGAACCTGACGTTGTCGAACCCGGATATTGCCGAACCAGATTGAAGGTCAGAATACTATCTGGCGACAGGTCCGGGGCAGACGCCCATCCTGGCGCATCCCCGTAGTCAACGAGCCAGCCGGAGGCTGAGGCCAACAGCTGCACGGGTGCGCACGCTGCACACCAGCTCCCTGGAAGAGAACGGGGCAAGAGCAACGAACACGGGATTCCCGCCGCTTCGCAGGATGAGCACCGCACCGACCGATGGAAATTGTGTGAATCGACGCATTCTTGACTGTTCGGAGCAACGGAACCCACTGGGTGCACAGCATCAAGAGTCGCATCGTAGTGTCCAGCGTTCCGCCGACTCCTCCACTCGTACCTGACTGCTCGTCTTGAGAGTTGGCGGCTCCACCACCTTTATCTCTCCCAGTGCCCACCTCCAGTGGGTCAGCAAACCCGAGCCACAGAATTCCACCGCTGCCGTAGGAACACAAGCAGAGGCGCCACTCGTTGGAGGAGTCCAGTCCTTGGAGGAGTTCAAGGCAGTGGACAGAGCCAAACTCGCGTCCCACAACCAAGAACTATTCCATCGGGCTCCGGCGTACGCCATACGAACCGCGGGCTCTGGCTTCCGCGGCGCTTCACAACCACAATGGTCACAGCCAGTATCAGCTCCGGAGTGCAAAGATGGCGTCGATACAGACAAAAGAAGGGCCTGTTTCACGTGAAACAGGCCCTTCTTTGAACACGGAACGCTAGTTTTCAGATCCTGGCGCAAGAACTTCCATGATGCGGTTCAGGTCTTCAACACTGGCGAATTCAATGCTGACTCGCCCCTTGCGGACACCCAGGGAAATCTTGACGTTGGTGTCTAAGCGGTCTGACAGCGAGGATGCAAGATAGTCCAGGCGCTCATGGCGGGCTCCCGGACGAGGGATGTTGTTCTTGGCAGGCTTCGCAGGATCCTGATAGAGAGTGACGGCCTCTTCGGTTGCCCGAACAGACATGCCTTCAGCCACGATCTTCTGGGCGAGGCGTTCCATGGCTGCTGCATCCGGCAGGGCGAGCAGCGCGCGCGCGTGGCCAGCGGAAATAACGCTGGCCGCCACACGACGCTGAACCAGGGGCGGAAGTTTGAGGAGACGCAGCGTGTTCGAAACCTGGGGACGTGAACGGCCAATGCGGTCCGCAAGCTGCTCGTGAGTGGTTCCGAAGTCTTCAAGCAGCTGCTGGTAGGCCGCCGCCTCTTCCAGCGGGTTCAACTGGCTTCGATGCAGGTTCTCCAGCAGTGCATCCCTGAGGAGGTCATCATCAGTGGTGTCCCGGACAATGGCAGGGATGGTCGCCATCCCGGCCGCCTGTACTGCCCTCCAGCGACGCTCACCCATCACCAGCTCGTACGGTTCTCCACCTTCTTCGGTTGAAGTACGAACCACAATTGGCTGGAGGACGCCGATCTCGCGCACGGAGTGGATGAGCTCCGCCATGTCATCGTCATCGAAGACTGAGCGGGGCTGTTTACGGTTCGGATGGATGTCGGTGACCGGAATCTCGGCGAAACGCACGCCGGGGACTTCCACAAGATCAACACCGTTGTCCGGCGTACTGCTCAGGGCTTCAGGTGCCTCGGATGCAGACTCGTCAGTCGCGCCTTCAACCGGCGCGGGCGCAGGGTCCACCGTCGATGTAGCTGCACCGCCCTTTACCGGAGCTTTCGCAGGAGCCTTGGCGGGAACTTTAGCGGCCGGCGGCTTGTCTGCTGCCTTGGCTGGCGGATTCGCGGGGGAGGCCGTTCTCGGCGCGGCTGTTTTCTTCGTTACCGATGCGTCGTTGGCCTGAGCCGGCGCAACCGACTCGGAAGATGATGCATCTGAAGCTGCCCCACCGTTCCCTGAAGCATCGTCAGAGGAAGCGACTTTCTTACGGCCTTCCGGGAAGAAGAGATCCACAGGCCGCGACACAGCGCTGCCGTTGCCCGACGCACTACCGGCGGAACTTGGAATGAGTGCGCCAAGACCGCGGCCTAGGCCACGTCGCTTTTCGCTCATGGATAAATCCCTCCGATGGAAGAGCCAGACCTTGTCGGACTCCGGTTGTTGCAGTTCTTGAAGATTCTAGCGTTCAGCGATTTCGGCTGCGGCTTCCAGGTAAGACAGGGCTCCACTGGAGGAAGGATCGTAGGTCATGACGGTCTGCTGGTAGCTCGGGGCTTCTGAAATCCGAACGGAGCGGGGGACTACAGCACCAAGGACCTGCTCGGGGAAGTGCAGACGGACTTCCGCTGCCACCTGGGCTGCAAGGTTGGTTCGGCCGTCATACATCGTGAGGAGAATAGTGGAGACCACCAGATCCGCATTCAGGTGCTTCTGGATCATCTCAATGTTCTTAAGGAGCTGGCTGAGGCCCTCCAGGGCGTAGTACTCACACTGGATGGGGATTAGGACCTCACCGGCAGCACAGAAGGCATTAACTGTGAGCAACCCGAGGCTCGGCGGGCAGTCAATGAAGATGTAGTCGAGGCGTTCTTCGCCATTCTTCGCCCGGGTCTTGGCATAGACATCGATCGCCCTGCGGAGCCGCTGTTCACGGGCCACAAGCGAAACAAGCTCAATCTCCGCGCCGGCCAGGTGAATGGTGGCAGGAGCACAGATCAGGTTACTGATGTCCGGGCAGGGAGCCACCACGTCAGCAAGAGGGAAATCGTTGATGAGGACGTCGTAGATGCTGTCCACATCGGCATGGTGCTCGACGCCGAGGGCGGTCGAGGCGTTGCCCTGGGGATCGATGTCAATGACCAGGACGTTCAGGCCGGCTGCGGCCAGGGCAGCGGCGATGTTCACGGTGGTGGTGGTCTTGCCGACCCCACCCTTCTGGTTGGACACCGTGAAGATACGGGTCTTCTCCGGCTTGGGAAGTTTCCGGCCAACCAGCCGTTCGCGGCGCCTGGTTTCGTGCGCGAGCTCCCGGGCGATAGGACTGGAGTCGTCCATGGTGTCCATGACGTTGATCCTGCCCCCCGTTGTTGTTTCACGTGAAACAGAGGCAAGATTTGCCATCTCTGAAACCGGATTAGGGTGACTTTCCCCTCGTCCCGGCGCGGATCCCATGCCAGCAACTGATCGTGCTGACCCCAAAGACACGAACGGGGGTATCCGTTGTGTGGAGGCTTCGCTACTGGTCACTGGGACACACTCACTCTCGTTCGGCTTTTGCTGCCGTTGTCTAGCCTAACCTCTTCGCCCTGCAGACCAAGGCTACCGGGCCCGGACTAGGAGATCTTTCGGGACTTGTTGACGACGATCCGTACCACTGTGGTGGGTTCCTCCAGGAGGTTTTCACCGACAGTCACTACAGATGTCTGGACACCACCGAGTTTCCGGATGACCTTCGCTGCTTTTTCGATTTCCTCGCCTGCACTGCGTCCCTTAATGGCCACAACCTCGCCCTTGCCGGCGAGCAGGGGGATGGTCAGGCCAGCGAGGTTGCTCAGCGCCGAAACAGCACGGGCAGTCACAACATCAGCGTCCACCATGCCGACTGCCAGTTCAGCGCGGGTCCGCATCACTGTGACGTTTGTCAGGCCCAGATCGTCGACCACTTCCTGGAGCCAGATCACCCGGCGTTCCAGCGGTTCGATCAGTGTCAATTGAAGGTCCGGCCGCGCGATGGCGAGGCAGAGTCCGGGAAGACCAGCCCCGCTTCCGACGTCGGCAACATGGCTGCCGTGCGCGATCTCGCTTTCGATGACGGCACAGTTGAGGACGTGCCGGCTCCACAACCGTGGGATCTCGCGCGGCCCTATCAGCCCGCGTTCCGTTCCGGACGTGGCCAGGTGGTCTACGTAGCGTTTGGCCAGGTCCAGGCGGTCACCGAAAATCTTCTCGGCCGCCAGCAATTCTGCTGCCGTGATGTCAACCATGATTAGCGGTTCAGCATTCTCTAGTCTGCGGATACTACGATGTGACGCCCGGCGCCTTCGCCCTCGGACTCGCTGACGAGTCCCAGGTCAGCGACGGCGTCATGAACGATTTTACGTTCGTAGGCACTCATCGGCTCCAGTGCCACGGCCTTGCCGGACTCCTTGACCGAAGCTGCCGCATCCTCGGCGATCTTCTGGAGATGCCCGGCGCGCTGCTGACGGTAGCCGTTGATGTCCAAGACCAGGCGTGAGCGGTTCTCCGTTGCGGAGAGGACAGAAAGCCGGGTCAGTTCCTGAAGGGCTTCCAGGACTTCGCCGTCTTCGCCGACGAGGCTGTCGAGACCATCGGTTTCGTCCTCGGCAACGATGGAAATGTAAGTTCGGCCGTTCCGGACTTCGATGTCAATGTCGCCGTCGATGTCAGCGATATCAAGGAGTTCCTCCAGGTAATCGGCAGCAACGTCGCCTTCCTCTTCGAGGCGGCTGGCAGCGGATCCCTTGGGCGAATCATCGGCGTCCGTCGAGGCTTCGTCCTGATCGTCAATGACCTCGTCGGAAAGGGCGTGTTCGGTGCTTTCGGCTGACATTACTTTTTCTTCCTGTTCTTACGCTGGGGCTGGACGCGCTGTCCCTTTTGCTCGATGACCGCAGCTGCGGCAGCTGCCTCCGCTTCGGCGTCGGCCTTCTTCCCGCCCAGAATGGGCAGGGCCGGCAGGCCCTTGGCAGCCCGGCGCTCGGCGAGTGCCTTGGCGGCGGGGGATCCCGGCGTCGGCATGCGGCGGATGACGAAGAACTGCTGCGCCATGGTCCAGAGGTTGGTGGTGGTCCAGTAGATGAGGACACCGATGGGGAAGTTGATGCCACCCACACCGAATACGATGGGCAGGATGTAGAGCATCATTTTCTGCTGGCGCATGAACGGGCTGGCCATGGCCTCTTCAGACATGTTCTTGGCCATGATCTGCTTCTGCGTGATGAACTGCGACGCCGTCATGGCCAGGATCATCACGATCGACAGCGTCCACACGGCCACCACGTTGCCGCCCTCAGGCGTTCCGTGCAGCAGGGTTGCCGACAACGGAGCACCAAAAATGCTCGACTCGTCGAACTGGACAACCTGTTCGTGGCTCATGGCCCCGATGCCCTTGCCCTGGTCACGGGCGGTGCTGATGCCGGACAGAACCTGGAAGAGCGCGAAGAAGAACGGCATCTGGATCAGCATGGGCAAGCAGGCAGAGAACGGGTTGGTTCCGTGCTTCTTGTACATGGCCATCTGTTCCTGCGCCATTGCCTGGCGGGAGAGCTGGTCAGTCTTGCCTTTGTACTTGTCCTGGAGTTTCTTCAGGTCCGGCTGGAGCAGCTGCATGCCACGCTGCGCCTTGATCTGCTTGACGAATACGGGGATCAGGGCGGCACGGATCACCAGCACCAGCCCGATGATGGACAGCGTCCACGTCCAGCCTGAAGCCTCAGGCAGCCCGATGCTGCTCAGGCCCTCGTGGAAGCCCACCATGATGATGGAAACCAGCCACTTGAACGGAAACATGATTGTTTCAAAGAAGTCCATACGATATCCCTATTCGTCAGGCCGCAAGGCGGCCTTCTCCATCAGTCTGAGCAGCCAGGTACTTGTCCGGGTTGTTCAGCACAACAATTGTGGGGGTCCGGTGATCGGGCCAGTGGCGGTGGCCGGCGGGGACATGGTCCACACCACCGGCATTCCACGGATGGCAGCGCACAAGGCGACGGGCCGCAAGCCAACTGCCCTTTATTGCCCCATGGACAGTGATCGCCTCAAGGGCGTACGCCGAGCAGGAAGGAAAGAAACGGCAGACCTGGCCATACAAGGGAGAAATCACCTTGCGGTAGGCCATCAGCAGCAGAATAAGAATGTTCCTGGGCAGGTTCCAGAGGAAGGTACCCACGGCGGCAGCAACAGGATGAAGGTAGTGGACGACGGCGGCAGTTACCTTACGCACGCTGTGTCCCTTCCTGTGTTGTACCGGTTGACCCGTTTACAGCAGCCCGCGGAAGGCGGCTGCCCAACCGGCTCACTGTTGATTCCAGTGCGGCGTTGTAGTCCGCCAGCAGTTGATCCCAGCTGGCGGCAGCGGACGCAGGCAGCGCCCGGACCACTATGGCGAACCCGGTACCGTACTCGCGCAGCGAGGCAGCACCGGCTTCTCTCAGTCTCCTCTTAACGAGGTTCCTGACCACAGCGTTCCCGACACCTTTGGAAACGATGAACCCGATCCGGCTGGGTTCGTCGGCAGCAATAGCTGCCGCATATAACACTACGTTCCGGCGTCCATTGCGGACACCGGAACGTACAGTTGTTGAAAAATCGGTTGCAGTCCTCAAACGGTTACGGGTGGCCAGCACCTTAAACTCGCAAAGAAAAGTTAACCGACGAGTCAGTTATCTAGGCCGACAGTTCGGTGCGGCCCTTGCCACGACGGGCTGCCAGGATGGCACGGCCGGCACGGGTACGCATACGAAGGCGGAAGCCGTGCTTCTTGGCTCGACGGCGGTTATTCGGCTGAAAAGTCCGCTTGCTCACGTTAGTTACTCCAGTGGATCAAAGGTGCGCCCACCCGATCAGTAAAAAGGGAAGAACTGGCCGACGCTAAGTTTTGTATATGCACACTTCCCCCGGCTGCTCAAACGCGGTGCGCCAGAGAGATTCAGAAGGGGCCAAAAAGCGTACACAAAGGACTTCACAACGTTAGGGCAAAATGCCTGCCAGAGTCAAACCGGGGTAGCCCCGGGTCCCTGTCGCCGGCTGTGGTTAACCTGGCCCCACAGCCTGTGGATGAAGTGGCTCACAGCCTGTGGATGAAGTGGCTCACAGGGCTGTTTTCGAACCACAACGGTGTAATTATCCACAAGCTACTTCCCAGCTATCTTCTGGCCTTTTGTTCCCCTAGAGTGGCTCAGTAGCCGATTATCCACGGACTGTGCATAACCCTGTGGATGAAGCTGAACCAGCATCCTGGTTCGGGACTTGGGGCTGCACGTAATGCAGGCACGCAAGTTTTGAGGAACTGATTGATGACAGTAGACGAAGCCAACCACGCCAATACTGTCGGAAGTTCCTGGCGTCGAGTTGTGAGCCTGCTCGAGCAGGACGACCGCGTTTCTCCACGGCAGCGGGGCTTTGTCATCCTGGCCCAGGCACAGGGCTTGATCGGATCCACCCTCCTGGTGGCCGTTCCCAACGAACTGACCCGTGAAGTCCTTCAGACCCAGGTCAAGGACGCCCTGGATGACGCCCTGCATAACGTTTTCTCCGAGGACATCCGCTGCGCGATCGACGTGGACACCGATCTGGTGCCGCTCCACAAGGAGCCGGAACCCGTCGTCGAACCTTCCTACTCGCCGGACCAGCTGATCGAACAGAAGCCGCAGCCGATGCTGCCGAGCACTTCCCACGAATTCGGCCGGCTCAACCCTAAGTACGTCTTCGATACTTTTGTGATCGGTTCATCCAACCGCTTTGCCCATGCAGCTGCTGTGGCCGTGGCCGAAGCGCCCGCCAAGGCCTACAACCCGCTGTTCATCTACGGTGATTCCGGGCTTGGCAAGACCCACCTCCTGCACGCGATCGGCCACTATGCCCGCCGCCTGTACAGCGGAATCCGGGTCCGGTACGTGAATTCCGAAGAGTTCACCAACGACTTCATCAACTCCATCCGCGATGACGAAGGCGCCAGCTTCAAGACCACGTACCGCAACGTGGACGTGCTGCTGATCGATGACATCCAGTTCCTGGCCGGCAAGGACCGGACGCTGGAGGAGTTCTTCCACACGTTCAACTCCCTGCACAACAACAACAAACAGGTGGTCATCACCTCGGATCTGCCGCCCAAGCAGCTGGCAGGTTTCGAGGACCGGATGAAGTCCCGCTTCGAGTGGGGCCTCCTCACCGACATCCAGCCGCCCGAGCTCGAGACCCGCATCGCCATCCTGCGGAAGAAGGCGCTCAGCGAAGGTCTCTCCGCCCCGGACGATGCCCTGGAATACATCGCTTCCAAGATCTCCAGCAATATCCGCGAACTCGAGGGCGCACTGATCCGGGTGACGGCATTCGCCAGCCTGAACCGCCAGCCGGTCGATGTTGCGTTGGCTGAGATGGTCCTGAAGGACCTCATCACGGACGACGGCGCCCAGGAAATCACGTCGAGCCAGATCCTGATCCAGACGGCCGAGTACTTCAAGCTCACCATGGAGGAACTCTGCAGCAAGTCCCGTACGCGCACGCTGGTGACCGCCCGGCAGATCGCAATGTACCTCTGCCGCGAGCTCACGGACATGTCCCTGCCGAAGATCGGCCAGGAACTCGGCGGCCGCGACCACACCACGGTGATCCACGCAGACCGCAAGATCCGTGAGCTGATGGCTGAGCGTCGTGTGATCTACAACCAGGTCACCGAACTCACCAACAGGATCAAGCAGCAGCAGCGCAACTCCTGAGCTGTCGCCTCTATACCTTATTAACAGGTGCATGTGGATAAGCCTGTGGATACTTAAGGGGACAACCGAGCTTAATGGGCTTAAAACCCTTAAGCCGCCTGTGGATCAGCGAAAACCCAAAAAATGTTATCCCCATCCACAGCCTGTTTAAAACCTGCGTCACCCACAATCCATGAACAGGGCTTAACCGCTGGATCCTGCGGCCGGATCGAGTTATCCACAGTATCCACAGCAGTTATTAACACTACTAATCCCAAGAAATTGATTTCCCTCAAATAACAATCTCGATCCGCGCCCCGAACCGGCCCAGGCCCAAGGGCCTCCGGACCCCAGGCGTCCTGACCGGGGATGGGTTAATCAGCCGTCTTCCGGCTAAGCTGTCAGCAGCGCTCCCATCCTCGGGTTTCTTTGTGGTTCAGCAATCGACGAACCATGCAGGTTCCGTTGTTGGGGCGCCACTACTTTTGGGCTCCCTGTGGGAGTTTTCCGGTTCAGACAAGGCAGCAGCAATGAAAGGCGGCACCCTTCCGTGAAGTTCAGAGTCGAACGGGACGTCCTGGCAGAAGCCGTCACCTGGACAGCCCGGTCGTTGTCTCCGCGGCCGCCGGTTCCAGTGCTGTCCGGCCTGCTCCTGAAGGCTGAAGCAGGCACGGTCAGCCTCTCAAGTTTTGACTACGAGACTTCCGCACGGTTGGAAATTCCCGCGGACATCACCGCCGAGGGAACCATCCTCGTTTCCGGGCGCCTCCTCGCAGACATTTGCCGAAGCCTTCCTTCCGCTCCGGTGGTCGTGGAGACCGATGGCAACAAAGTGACGCTGACCTGCCGCCGCAGCAGCTTCCACCTGGCCACCATGCCCGAGGCCGAATACCCGCCGCTGCCTGCGCTGCCCGCCATCAGCGGCACTGTCCCAGGTGAAGCATTCGCCCAGGCTGTGTCCCAGGTGATCATTGCGGCCAGTAAGGATGACACCCTCCCGATCCTGACCGGCGTCCGGATGGAGATCGAGGACGACCTCATCACGCTTCTGGCCACCGACCGCTACCGCCTGGCCATGCGCGAAGTGCCGTGGAAGCCCACCACTCCGGGAATTTCCACCAGTGCGCTGGTCAAGGCAAAAACCCTCAACGAAGTGGCTAAGACCCTTGGCAACAGCGGCGACATCAACCTCGCGCTTGCTGACGATGACAGCCGCCTGATCGGTTTCGAAAGCGGCGGCCGCACCACCACCTCGCTGCTCGTGGATGGCGATTACCCCAAGATCCGCTCGCTGTTCCCGGATTCCACCCCCATCCACGCAACCGTCCAGACGCAGGAACTTGTGGAAGCCGTCCGCCGTGTGTCGCTGGTGGCCGAACGCAACACACCGGTTCGCCTCGCCTTCACCGAAGGACTGCTGCACCTGGACGCCGGCACCGGCGAAGATGCCCAGGCCTCCGAAGAACTCGAAGCCCAGCTCTCCGGTGACGACATCACCGTCGCCTTCAACCCGCACTACCTGGTGGAAGGCCTGAGCGTCATCGAAACGAAGTACGTCAGGTTCTCCTTCACCACTGCACCGAAGCCCGCCATGATCACGGCCCAAGCAGATGTCGACGGTGAGGACCAGGACGACTACCGCTACCTGGTCATGCCCGTCCGCCTCCCCAACTAGGTAGCAGAAAACGTCGTTATGGGCGCTCATAACGACACTTAGTGCGACCTAGTTGGGCTGACCAGTTCAGCAACAGCCAACCCCGCGCAGAAAAGAGACCCACGTGCATATTGGACTGATCGGCCTTGGCAAAATGGGTTTCAACATGCGCGAACGCCTGCGAAAGGGCGGCATTGAGGTCACCGGCTTTGACCGCAATCCCGAGGTCACCGATGTTACGTCCGTGGATGAGCTCATTGCGGCCGTTCCGGCCCCGCGACTGATCTGGGTCATGGTCCCGTCAGGCGACATCACCGATGCCGTCGTCACCGAACTCGGGAACAAGCTCGACGCCGGCGACCTGGTGATCGACGGCGGCAACTCCCGCTTCACCGAGGACCAAAAACATGGTGCCACGCTGGCTGAGAAGGGCATCCGCTTCGCCGACTGCGGTGTTTCCGGCGGAGTGTGGGGCCTCCAGAACGGGTACGGACTCATGGCCGGCGGCGACGCTGCCGATATAGAGCGGGCCCTGCCGGTTTTTGATGTACTCCGCCCCGAAGGCGAGCGGGCAGACAGCTTTGTCCACGTCGGCGAAATCGGTGCCGGACACTACGCCAAGATGGTCCACAACGGCATCGAATACGGCCTGATGCAGGCGTACGCCGAAGGCTACGAACTGCTGGCTGCCAAGGACATTGTTGACGACCTGCCCGGTACGTTCCGCGCCTGGCAAAAGGGCACCGTGGTCCGGTCCTGGCTGCTGGACCTCATGGTCAAGGCGCTGGACGAGGACCCTGGACTCGAATCCATTGATGACTACGTCGAGGACTCGGGCGAGGGACGCTGGACCGTTGAGGAAGCCATCGCCAACGCTGTTCCCGCGCCGGCCATCACCGCTGCACTCTTCGCACGCTTTTCCTCCCGCGAAGAAAACTCGCCCGCGATGAAAATGGTTTCAGCGCTGCGCCACCAGTTCGGCGGGCATGCCACCCGTCCCGCCAAGTAACATCCACCCCGGGACCCGCGGGTTCCGAGAATTGTCGAACACCGCGTGTACCTAGAACACCTCTCGCTCACTGACTTCCGCAGCTACGCCCAGGTTGACCTTCCCCTCGAACCGGGGGTCACCGTGCTCGTCGGGGCAAACGGCATCGGCAAAACCAACCTCATGGAGGCCATCGGATACCTGGCCACGCTCAGCTCGCACAGGGTCAGCTCCGACGCCCCACTGCTGCGGTTCGGCAAGGACCGTGCGCTGGTCCGGGCCCGCCTGGTCCGTGGCGGGCAGACCACGGTCCTGGAACTTGAGATCAACGCCAGCCGCGCCAACCGGGGGCGGATCAACCGCAGCAATCCCGTCCGGGCCAGGGATCTCCTGGGGATCTGCCAGACGGTGCTTTTCGCCCCCGAGGACCTGGCGCTTGTCAAGGGAGATCCGTCCAACCGCCGCCGGTTCCTCGACGAGCTGCTGGTCAGCCTTATGCCCCGGCACTCGGCGACCCGCACGGACTATGACCGTGTCCTGAAGCAGCGCAACGCCCTGCTCAAATCCGCCCGGGCCGGAAAATTCACTGCCGGCCATGAGGCCACCCTCGATGTCTGGGACCAGCACATGGCCCGGGCAGGCGCCGAGCTGCTGCACGCACGGCTGGCGCTGGTGGAACTGCTGCGCCCGCATCTGGCCAAGGCATATGCCCAGCTCACGGATGGCTCCAAGGAGGCCAACGCCGTCTACCGGTCCACCCTGCAAAACCTGATGGACGACGACGGCGGCGCAGCAGCGGGTGCCGGCGCCGGTTTGATGGTGGATGGGTCCGCCGCTGCCGAAGATCTGCGGAACCTCACCGTTGAGGACCTCACCGGGCGCTATGTCCAGGCCTTTGCAGCCTCCCGCCGCAAGGAACTTGAACGCGGAATCTCCTTGGTGGGGCCGCACCGGGATGAGCTGGAACTGATCCTCGGCGAAGCGCCTGCCAAGGGATATGCCTCGCATGGCGAGACCTGGTCCATGTGCCTCTCCCTCCGGCTCGCTTCCTATTACGTCATGCTCGATGACGCGAGGACCGGCGGGTCTGCACCGATCCTCATCCTCGACGACGTTTTCGCCGAGCTGGATGTGCAGCGCCGGCGTAAACTGGCGGCAATAGTCTCCGGCGCGGAACAGGTCCTGGTGACCGCCGCCGTCGACGCCGATATCCCGGAGGAACTCTCCGGCCGGCGGGTGAAGGTCATCCCGGGAGGAATCGATGAATAAGGATGAAAAGGGCGGGCTGCAGCCCGGCCGGGATCCTGACAACATCGACGCGCCGCAGGCTGCGCTGAACCGCATGCGTGAGGCCGCGGCCGCACGCGGCGAAATCCGCCGGAAGGCACCCCCCAAGGCCGGCGCCGCCAAGACAAAGGGTGGGATCCGGGATACCCGCGGTTTCAGCCAGTTCCATTCCACCGGCCGTGATCCGCTGGGGCTTGGCAAAGTGGTAGGACGCCTCGTGGCCGAACGCGGCTGGAGCTCGCCGGTAGCGGTGGGGTCGGTCATGGCAGAGTGGGCCACGCTGGTTGGCCCGGAGATCTCAGCGCACTGCACCCCGGAGAGTTTCACCGATACCACCCTTCACGTGCGCTGCGACTCGACGGCCTGGTCCACGCAGCTGCGGCTGCTGAGCAACAGCCTGCTGGAGAAGTTCCGCACGGAACTGGGCGATGGCGTGGTCACCAGCATCCAGGTGCTCGGCCCGTCAGCACCCAGCTGGCGCAAGGGCGGACGTACCGTCAACGGCCGCGGGCCGCGCGATACCTACGGTTAGCCGCCGCCGTCGACTCTTGAATATTCGTCCGGCGGCGTGTAGGGCGGGCTAACGCCCTTGGGGCGTATAGGAACCCGGAGACGGGACCTCGAGAGCGCCCTAGGCGGGGTCAATGGCCTCGCATCGGCACATCAAGGTCCCGCGACGCCCGCCGGAATGCGGGTTTGCGGCCCATTTCACGATAGAATCACAGCAGATAACTGGGCGCCGGTGAAACGTTGACTGAGTCCGTTTTCCGCACGCTCTCCGCAGGCGGACTTCGGTCCTGCACGTCGACGTATCCGTCAGCGCCATCAGCTTGTGCCTGTTGGCGGATGCTTTCCCCTGGAAGGCCGCCGCCGGCCATCATCGAAAAAGAGGAGTCGACAGCACCTGTGGCTAACGACAATACAGATACCCAGGCAGTGGACCGCGCAACGGAGGACGTCCCTACCCCCGATACGCCGGCGGAGGCCGTGACACCCCGGGAATACGGCGCAAGCGACATCACCGTACTTGAGGGCCTCGAAGCCGTCCGGAAACGCCCGGGCATGTATATCGGCTCCACCGGGCCGCGCGGCCTGCACCACCTGGTCTATGAAGTGGTGGACAACTCTGTTGACGAGGCGCTGGCCGGGTACTGCACGCACATCGAAATAGTCCTGCAGGCCGACGGCGGCGTCAAAGTTGTTGATGATGGCCGCGGAATTCCGGTGGACATGCATCCCACCGAGCACAAGCCCACCGTTGAAGTGGTTATGACCATCCTGCACGCGGGCGGCAAGTTCGGCGGCGGCGGTTACGCAGTCTCGGGCGGCCTCCACGGTGTGGGTATCTCCGTGGTGAACGCGCTCTCCAGCAGGGTGGACACTGAAGTCCGGCGGCAGGGCAACGTCTGGCGGATGTCCTTCGCCGACGGCGGCAAGCCCCAGGGCGGGCTGGTCAAGGGGGAAGAAAGCGCCACCACCGGCACCACCCAGACCTTCTACCCGGACGCGGGAATCTTCGAATCCACTGAATTTGATTTCGAGACGCTCCGCGCCCGCTTCCAGCAGATGGCCTTCCTGAACAAGGGCCTGCGGATCACGCTCACGGACGAGCGCACCGCAGCGTCGAACGCGGACGCCAATGAGGACCTCAACCTTGACGTCGTGGTTACCGAAGGTGAAGTCACCGCTGAGCACCGCACCGTGGTGTACCAGTACGACGACGGCCTGCTGGACTATGTGAAGCACCTGAACTCCGGCAAGAAGGTTGATGTCGTCCACGAAGACGTCATTTCCTTCGAAACCGAGGACACCGAGCGGCACATCGCGCTGGAAATGGCGATGCAGTGGACCAACGCGTATTCCGAGAGCGTCCACACCTATGCCAACACCATCAACACCCACGAGGGCGGCACCCACGAAGAGGGTTTCCGCGCCGCGATGACCTCCCTCATCAACCGCTACGCGCGGGAGAAGAGCATCATCAAGGAAAAGGACGACAACCTCACCGGTGACGATATCCGTGAAGGCCTCACGGCGGTCATCTCCGTGAAGCTGGCCGAGCCGCAGTTCGAGGGCCAGACCAAGACCAAGCTCGGCAACTCCGAGGTCAAGGGCTTCGTCCAGCGCGTTGTCACCGACGGCCTGGGCGACTGGCTGGAACGCAACCCCGGCCCCGCCCGCGATGTCATCCGCAAGGCCATCTCCGCGGCCCAGGCCCGGATGGCCGCCCGGAAGGCCCGTGACAATGCGCGCCGCAAGAGCCCGCTGGAATCCTTCGGGATGCCCGGCAAGCTGTCAGACTGTTCCTCGAAGGACCCCGCCCGCTGCGAGGTGTACATCGTGGAGGGCGACTCCGCCGGCGGTTCCGCCAAGCGAGGCCGCAACCCTGAAACCCAGGCCATCCTGCCGCTGCGCGGCAAGATCCTGAACGTGGAGCGGGCCCGGCTGGACAAGGCCCTGGGCAACACCGAGGTCCAGTCCATGATCACCGCGTTCGGCACCGGCATCGGCGAGGACTTCGACCTCAGCAAGCTCCGGTACCACAAGATTGTGCTGATGGCCGATGCCGACGTTGACGGCCAGCACATCACCACGCTGCTCATGACGCTGCTGTTCCGCTACATGCGCCCGCTGATCGAAAACGGCTACGTGTACCTGGCGCAGCCCCCGCTGTACCGGATCAAGTGGTCCAACGCACCGCACGACTACGTCTTCAGCGACAAGCAGCGCGATGCCAAGCTCCTGTCCGGGCAGGCCGCCGGCCGCCGTATTCCGAAGGACAACGGCATCCAGCGCTATAAGGGCCTGGGCGAGATGGACTATACCGAGCTGTGGGACACCACCATGGACCCGGACCACCGGACCCTCCTGCAGGTCACCATGGACGATGCCCTGGCAGCGGACCAGACCTTCTCCACACTGATGGGCGAAGACGTGGAGTCCCGCCGAAACTTCATCCAGCAGAACGCCAAGGACGTCAGGTTCCTGGATATCTGACCGGTTCACCGAGTAGATATTCCAAGTCCGACATATACCTGAAACGGAAAATATAAACGATGAGTGACGAGACACCCGAGAACCCGGCGGAATCCGCCGATCTTCCGGAAACCGTTCTTGAAGGCGACGTGCTGGTTGACCGCGTGGAGCAGGTGGACCTGCAGACGGAAATGCAGCGCTCGTACCTGGACTACGCCATGGCCGTTATTGTGGGCCGTGCTCTTCCCGACGTGCGCGATGGCCTCAAGCCCGTGCACCGCCGCGTGCTGTACGCAATGTTCGACGGCGGTTACCGGCCGGAACGGTCCTTCAACAAGTGCGCCCGTGTGGTGGGCGAGGTCATGGGCCAGTACCACCCCCACGGCGACACCGCGATCTATGATGCGCTGGTCCGCCTGATCCAGGACTGGACCATGCGGTACCCGCTGGCCCTGGGCCAGGGCAACTTCGGTTCGCCGGGCAATGACGGTGCCGCCGCCCCGCGGTACACCGAAACGAAAATGTCCCAGCTGGCCATGGAGATGGTCCGGGACATCGACGAGGAAACCGTCGACTTCCAGGACAACTACGACGGCAAGAACCAGGAACCCACCATCCTGCCGGCCCGTTTCCCCAACCTGCTGGTCAACGGCTCCTCCGGCATTGCCGTGGGCATGGCCACCAACATTCCGCCACACAACCTCCGCGAAGTAGCTGACGGCGTCCAGTGGTACCTGGCAAATCCGACGGCCAGCCGCGAGGAACTGCTCGAAGAGCTGCTGCTCCGTATCAAGGGTCCCGATTTCCCCACCGGCGCGACCATTCTCGGCCACAGGGGCATTGAGGACGCGTACCGGACGGGCCGTGGCTCCGTGACCATGCGCGCCGTGGTCAACGTCGAGGAACTCCAGGGCCGTACGTGCCTGGTTGTCACCGAACTGCCCTACCAGGCCAACCCGGACAACCTGGCCATCAAGATCGCCGAACTGGTCAAGGACGGGAAGATCTCCGGTATTGCGGACCTCCGCGACGAGACCTCCGGCCGCACCGGCCAGCGGCTGGTCATTGTGCTCAAGCGCGACGCCGTGGCCAAGGTGGTGCTGAACAACCTGTACAAGCACACCGACCTGCAGAGCAACTTCTCCGCCAACATGCTGGCCATCGTGGACGGGGTGCCGCGCACGTTGAGCCTGGACGCCTTCATCCGCCATTGGGTAACGCACCAGCTGGACGTCATTGCGCGCCGTACCCGCTACCGCCTGCGCAAAGCCGAGGAAGAGGCGCACATCCTGCGTGCCCTCCTGAAGGCACTGGACGCGCTGGACGAAGTCATTGCGCTCATCCGTGCGTCCAACACCACCGAAGCCGCGCGCGACGGACTGATGCAGCTGCTGGACATCGACGAACTGCAGGCCCGGGCCATCCTGGACATGCAGCTGCGCCGCCTGGCAGCCCTGGAACGCCAGAAGATCCAGGACCGCCATTCCGAACTTGAGGCCCTGATCGCCGAGTACAATTCGATCCTTTCCTCCGAGGAACGCCAGCGCGAAATCATCAGCACCGAGCTGGGCGAAATCGTGGCCAAGCACGGTGATGACCGCCGCACCAAGATCCTGATGGGCTTCGACGGCGACATGTCCATGGAGGACCTGATCCCCGAAGAGGAAATGGTTGTCACCATTACCCGCGGCGGTTACGTCAAGCGCACGCGCAGCGACAACTACCGGTCGCAGCAGCGCGGCGGCAAGGGCATCAAGGGCGCCCAGCTCCGCGGCGACGACGTGGTGGAGCATTTCTTCGTGACTACCACCCACCACTGGCTGCTCTTCTTCACCAACCTCGGCCGGGTCTACCGGGCGAAGGCGTACGAACTGGTGGAGGCCGGCCGTGATGCCAAGGGCCAGCACGTCGCCAACCTGATGGCCTTCCAGCCGGACGAGCACATCGCCCAGGTCCTGGACATCAGGGACTACCAGCAGGCCCCTTACCTGGTGCTGGCCACCAAGCGGGGACTGGTCAAGAAGACCCGGCTGGAGGACTACGACACCAACCGTTCCGCCGGCGTCATCGCGATCAACCTGCGTGACGAGGACGAGCTGGTTTCCGCCCAGCTGGTCTCCGAAACGGATGACCTCATGCTGGTGTCCCGCATGGGCCAGTCCATCCGCTTCACCGCCACCGACGATGCCCTGCGTCCCATGGGCCGGGCCACGTCCGGTGTCACGGGCATGAAGTTCCGCGAGGACGATGAACTGCTGGCGGCCGACGTCGTCACGGACGGTTCGTTTGTCTTTGTCGTCACCGAGGGTGGGTACGCCAAGCGCACCGCGGTGGAGGAATACCGCCTGCAGGGCCGCGGCGGCCTGGGCATCAAGGTGGGCAAGTACCAGGAGGAACGGGGCCACCTTGTGGGCGCCCTGATTGTCCAGGAAGAAGACGAGGTCCTGGTGGTCATGGAAGGCGGCAAGGTTGTCCGTTCATCCGTGGCCGGCGTACCTGCCAAGGGCCGCGACACCATGGGTGTTATCTTCGCGAAGCCGGACAAGAATGACCGCATCATTGAGGTGGCCAGGAACAGCGAACGCGGCCTCGAGGGCGAAGAATCCGTGGACGATGACGTAACGTTGGCTGAAGAGGCCGGGTCCCCCGAGGGATCCGCAGGGTCAGCAACAACGGCAGAAACATCACCGGCTGTTGAGTCAGAGGACGCCTCCGGCGACGCTGAGCCGAACGAAGACTACACCGGAGGTAACGAGTGAGTAATCCCGACTCATATCCCAAGCCGAGCAGCAATGTCCCCGGCGGAACGCCGCCGCCCGCGGCCGCACCCCGGGTGAACGCCCCCGTCCGTCCGCAGCAGCGCCCACCAGCCCCTACGGGCGCGCCGGGGCAGCGGCCGGCCGTTCCCGGCCAGCGCCCTGCGCAGGATCGGGTTCCGGCGGGCCAGACCGGCCAGCGTGCCGGACAGGGCAGGCCGGCGGCAGCACAGACCAGCCAGCGCCCAGTGCAGGGCCAGCCCGGCCTGGTCAAGCCTGCACCCAAGGCCAAGGTAAGGCGTGCACGGCTGCTGGTCAGCAAGGTGGATCCCTGGTCTGTCCTGAAGATGGCATTCCTCCTGTCGGTGGCGCTGGGAATCGTCACCGTGGTGGCCGCCATCGTCCTATGGACTGTCCTGGACCTCACCGGAATCTTTGACCAGGTGGACAGCCTCCTGGGCACCCTGGCAGGCTCCGAAGGCGGCGGGTTCGAACTGAAGAAGGTCGCATCCCTGGGCCAGGTGGCTTCCTTTGCCACGATCATCGCCGTGGTGAACGTTGTCCTGCTGACGGCGCTGTCCATGCTGTCAGCGGTGCTTTACAACATCTCCGCAACGCTTGTTGGCGGCATCGGCGTCACCCTCACGGACGACTGAAAACCCATGATTTCACCGGAATTTCTCCGGCGAAATGCCTCGATTTGAGATCGGGCCGGGATGTGCTGTAAAGTCATGTCTCGGCCCGATGAGGCATCGGGGCGTATAGCTCAGGCGGTTAGAGCGCTTCGCTGATAACGAAGAGGTCCCAGGTTCAAGTCCTGGTACGCCCACGGAACCTGTGCAGGTTCGAAGGAAGGTTCAGTTTGCTTCACGGCAGGCAGGACCGGAACGGGGAGCATGTGAAGAAGTTGCTGGTACTTGCAGCTGCGATCGCAGGCGTCCTGCTCTATAGGAAAGCACAGGAATCCGAGGCCCGGAAAACAGTCTGGAGCCAGTCGACCGACAAGGTCGAATAGGCTGGATTCCCGGACCGGGAGCTTGCAAAAGGCTCCACGGTTCTAGGGTATGATTGACGGGTTGCTTCTTATGGGGGCATGGCGCAATTGGTAGCGCACCTGCTTTGCAAGCAGGGGGTTCGGGGTTCGAGTCCCCGTGCCTCCACCATAAGGAAGTCCCGGACAGCCGAAAGGCTGTCCGGGACTTTTTCGTTAAATGCAGAACAGTAGGGTTGAACGGTGAACTTTCTTCTTGCGGCCGTGGGCGTCCTGGGCGTGGCGTCGTCCGGGCCGTTGATCGCCGCGACCCTCGGTGCCACCACCGTCAGTGCCCTCGCCATCGCCTTCTGGCGCAACGCCATCGGGGCTGCCGTCATGGCCACTCCCACCCTGGTCCGCGAACCCCGGCAGTTCGGCCGGATCACCGGTCCCGAGTTCCGCTGGTCGCTGCTCGCCGCCGTCGCCCTGGCCCTGCACTTTGCCTGCTTCATCACGTCCCTCCAGCTGACCTCCGTTGCTGCCGCTACCGCCCTGGTCTGCCTGCAGTCGGCCTGGATCGCGGTCTTCCAACTCTTCCGTGGCACCAGGCACCGCTGGCAGGTGCTGGCAGGGCTTGGGATCGCCTTTGGTGGTGTTGTCACCATCACCGGGTTCGACATGGGATCCTCGACGGACGCACTCCTGGGTGACCTGCTGGCCGTCGCCGGCGGGGCTCTGGCCGGCCTCTACACGCTCGCCGGCGGCAAGGCCCGGCAGACCATGACCACGGGAACGTACACCACGCTCTGCTACGGGATGTGCGCGGCCTTTGTGGCGGTGCTGGCGCTCTTCAGCGGCCAGCCGCTGGTAGGGTTCGACGCCGTTGGCTGGGTGGGGATCCTGGCGATCACCGTGTGTGCCCAACTGGTCGGCCACACAGCCTTCAATTACCTGCTGGCCACCATGAGCCCGCTGCTGGTGTCGATGATCATCCTGCTGGAGATCCCCGGCGCAGCCGTGCTGGCCGCGGTCTTCCTGCACGAGACCCTGCCCGCAGGCACCTACGGCGGGCTGGGGCTCATCCTCGTGGGCCTAGCCGTCGTGGTTCTGGGACAGCGGTCAGGCTTCAGGAAACGGCGTGAAGGTTCCGCCGCGCGTGGGGATGAACCGCCGTCGGACCGTCTGGCTGAGCTCGGAACGGACTGAGGCCGGGCAAGGTCCGTGAAGCGGGCCTATTGTCCGCCGCGGCGGACAGGCTGGGCGGTGTTGACCGTGTGGATGGCCCGCAGGAGCTTCGCCGGGAAATAGACCGAGAAGAACACCACCATGGGTGCCTTGAGTGCCATTTTCTTGACGTTGTGCGCCTTGTACGTGCGGTCGAAGCGGGTCACGTAATACCGGTAGTCCCGCGGTGAATCCTCGAGCCGGCGGGCGGACATCCCGGATACCATTTGGGGCCAGTACTGGACCTTGAGTTCGTGGTCAGCGAGGTGCAGGGAGAGGTCGATGTCCTCGTGCATCTCGTCCTTCTCGTCCCGGCAGGTTTCGTCCCGGATGGTTTCCCATGCCGTAGCCCGCAGGGCCATGTTGGAGCCGAACAGGAAATGGTACTGGTGCTTGGCGAGCTTGAGCATCAGCTGACGCATCTTGTCGTCTGCCTTGAGCCCGAACCGCCGCATCGGCATGTCGTAGTAGACCACCGGTCCGGTGGCTGCCTGGACTGACGGATCAAAAAAGGCCTTCTGGACCTGCTCCACCCAGTCCGGCTCGACAACCGAATCGGCGTCAATGCGACCCAGGACGTCGCCGGTGGCATGGTTGAGGCCAAAATTTCGGGTGGGAATCAGGCCCTGGTCCCGGTCCTGGCTGAGCAGGATGATGGGACTTTCCGGATACTCCAGCT
Organism: Pseudarthrobacter cellobiosi; assembly: GCF_023913815.1. Taxonomy (NCBI): domain Bacteria; kingdom Bacillati; phylum Actinomycetota; class Actinomycetes; order Micrococcales; family Micrococcaceae; genus Pseudarthrobacter; species Pseudarthrobacter cellobiosi. Next base: position 109,742 of record NZ_JAMXBK010000016.1, on the reverse strand, counting down.
GCATCTGCGCCACGATGGCGGCGGTGCGGTCAGTGGAGAGGTTGTCCACCACGATGATTTCGTGGGCCGGCATCGACTGGTACACCGCAGCGATGAGACACTGCCGGATGACACTTTCCTCGTTGTAGGCCGGGATGACAATGGACACGCACGGCAGCTGTGCTGCGTCGTTCAAGGCATCCCCAGAGGATTTATCGGCTGACATCAGTTCAAATTTAGCACCGATCGGGATTTGTCCTGCCAGCGACTGGGTCCAGCCCGGACAAACACTGGGAAAACACTGAAAGGGCCCCGCACCAGGCGGAGCCCCTTCAATGGACGGCGCGACGGCGCCGGAAGTGCTAGTTGCTGCTCTTGTCCGTGGAACCGTTCATGTTGGCCGCAATGTTCTTTATGGCGGTCTTGGCATCGGTGGACGCCTTGGCTGCTGCGTCTGCCGATTCATCGGCGACGTGCTTGGCCTTCTCGGTCGCGTCCTCCGCATCCGCGGCAACATCCTCTGCCTGGCCGGCCACGGCGTCAGCGGCCGAAGCGGTGGCGGCTGCAGCCTTGCTGGCTGCGTCCCCGGCCGTGTCCTTGGCGTCGTTCACGGTGGTGGCAGGAACCGGCGCCGGAGTGGGGGTGACAGGCGAAGGGGTCTTCCACGGGTCTTCCACGGGCTTGGAGGCCTTCCAGGCGGCGACGCCGGCGGCGACGGCTGCGGCGATGATGCCGAATACCAGCCAGCCGCGCTTCTTGGGCTTCTGCGGCTGGGCGATCTGGACCCCTACGGCCTTACCGGCTTCGTGCGCGGCGGCCTTGAGCTGCGTGCCGGCCGTCTGTGCCTGCTCCTGGAGGGAATGCACTACGCCGGAATCGGCAAGCCGCTGGGCGACGGCGTCCACGTGGGACGGCGCGCTTTCCAAGGTGCGGTGCACGGCGTCGGACGCGTGGCCGATCTGGTCCGAAAGGCGCGGCAGGTATTCCACCACCACGCGGTCCCGGGCGTTCTGGATAACGGGAGCGGCCTTGTCCAGGGCTTCGTACAGGCGCGGAGTGGCGACCTCAACGGCGTCGTGGATTTTCGGGGCGAGCTGGGCCAGCCCCTCCTGGATGCGCGGTGTCACTGTTGCAACACCGTCGGCAAGGTTGTGGGCCGCGGTCTTGAGCCCTTCCTGAATCATGGGAGAGGCGGTGTCCAGGCCATGCTGCAGGCGGGGAACTGCCCAATCCACTGCTGCTTCCACGCGGGGGGATGCCCAGTCCTTGGCGCTCTCAACTGCGCTGTTGACTGACTGTTCAAGGTCACGGGCAATACGATCCGATTTCTTCACAACTACCTCCCGATTAATGTGACGGTTCTGTTGTTAGCCTACGTGCCTTGACCTGCACCGGCTATTCTTCCCGCGGATTTACAGCTGATTTCACCCAGCGCGGAACTGCCGGTACTGCCCCTTCCACGTTGACCTGCCGTGAAAGAATAGGCGGCATGACTGCAATCGCAACTGCAAAAGCAACCATCCACACCAGCCTCGGCGACATCGTCGTTAATCTCTTCGGCAACCATGCGCCGAAGACGGTCAAGAACTTCGTTGGCCTGGCCACCGGGGAGCAGGCCTGGACCCACCCCGAGACCGGTGAGGACAAGACTGGCACGCCGCTGTATGACGGCACCATCTTCCACCGCATCATCAAGGACTTCATGATCCAGGCCGGCGATCCGCTGGGCCGCGGCGTGGGCGGACCTGGCTACAAGTTCGACGACGAGATCCACCCCGAACTCAGCTTCAACGCCCCGTACAAGCTGGCCATGGCCAACGCCGGCATCCAGGCGGGCAAGGGCACCAACGGTTCGCAGTTCTTCATCACCACCATCCCCACCGACTGGCTGCAGGGCAAGCACAGCATCTTCGGCGAGGTTGCTGACGAGGACTCCAAGAAGGTCGTCGACGCCATCGAGGGCGTCCGCACCGGCATGGGCGACCGCCCGGTTGAGGACGTCACCATCAACAGCATCGACATCGAGCAGCTCTAACCCATCACATGAGCTACGGAATTCCGGCGGCTGAGCCGTCCGCGCAGGTTCCGGTGTGCCCCAGGCACCCGGACCGGCCTTCCTATGTGCGCTGCCAGCGCTGCGGCCGCCCAGCGTGCCCGGACTGCCAGCGGGCGGCCGCCGTCGGATTCCAGTGTGTTGACTGCGTCAACAAAACAAAGCGCACGACGCCGGCGGTCAAGACTGTCTACGGCGGCGCCGTGGCAACCGGCAAACCCGTTGTGACGTTTGGAATTATCGCCCTGTGCGCGGTGATGTACGTTCTGCAATGGGTGGTCCCCGGCGAGTGGATCTACCAGAACCTGGCATTCGCCAATGTTTTTGCCACTCCCGAATTTGGTGAGTTCGAACCGTGGCGGATGCTGACGGCGGCGTTCCTTCACTCCCAGGGATTCATCCTCCACATTGTGCTGAACATGTACATGCTGTGGATTTTCGGCCAGGCACTCGAACCGCTTCTGGGCCGGGTCCGCTTCCTGGCGTTGTATCTCATCTCTGCCATCGGAGGGTCTGTCGGCTATCTCTTGCTGACCCCCGGCTACGTGCCTGACGTGCCTCTTGCCGGAGTGGTGGGCGCCTCGGGGGCGATCTTTGGACTCTTCGGGGCGATGCTGCTGGTACAGCGGCACCGCGGCGGGGATACGCGGCAACTGTGGGTCCTGATCGCCATCAACGGCGTGATCGGATTTGTGGTCCCCCAGATCGCCTGGCAGGCGCACCTGGGCGGGCTCGTCACAGGCGCCCTTTGCGCTGCCGTGATTGCATACACGCCCCGGGGCCCACGGCAGGGCCCACGGCAGGGCCTGCTGCACGCGGCCGGACTGGTCGCCGTCGTTCTCCTGCTGGCCCTGGCGAGCTGGCTCCGCGTCACGGCCGGTTGACCGTCCGGGTCCTCGGGCCCAGCTCCAACAGACCACTTAGACCCCGGTGTCCCAACGGACACCGGGGTCTTTCTGTGCCTCGTGAGTCCTCCGCACCGCGCCGCCGTTCATTTGCTGGGTGCGTCCCGGCGTGTGAGCAGCCCGTGGTCCGCGTCAGGCCATGACGACGGCGCCTACGTTATCCACAGGGGTTATCCACACTGTTGGTAACTTACACGGGTGTAGTTCAGGATTTCGATGGGCCCCTTGCTCCCGCACGTCCGCCCTTTTGCCGGATTTGATCATCCTGTTGTCCACAATTGTGGAAAACATATGGGGATGCGCCTGTGGTTAAGTGGAAAAACACGCCATTTGAACCCGACCTGTGGATATCTTGGCCATTTCCCGAGTAGGGGGCCCACAGGAGGGGATCCGGCCTGCCAGTATCAACAGGGTTATTCACAGTGTTAACAACTTACAGACATGTAGTTAACCTTCAGTGTTTCCCCGACTGGGGCACCTGAGGGGTCCGCTCGGGCCGCCCTGTGGATTGTTATCCACAACTGTGGATAACTTGTGGGTAGTTCAGTGTTAGTAAGTGGATAACACGTGTGTGTGCGAGGGTGTTCGTACGCAGCATCGGACCCAACAAGCTTCCAGCCAGGAGGACCGCCTTGAGCGCCACCGCAACAACCCAGCACATCTACCTCGACAAGCAGCACCCTGCGGTATGGTGCGCTCTCAACGGTCTGGGGTTGAAAGTGCGCGAAGCCGCCGACGCGGCCGGGATTGACCGCAAGACCATAGAGCTGCTCAACGTGCGGATCTCCCAGATCAACGGCTGCGCCTTTTGTCTCGACATGCATGTGCGGGACGCCGTGGAGGCCGGGGAGAGGCACCAGCGGCTTGCTGTCCTGCCGGCCTGGCGCGAGACGGCCCTGTTCACGGACAAGGAGCGGGCGGCCCTGGCCCTGGCCGAATGCATCACCGAACTGCCGGACCACCGGGCCCGCCAGCGTGAGGAAGGATATGCCCGTCAGCACCTCAGTGCGGATGAATTTTCTGCGGTCAGCTGGCTGGTGATCACCCTGAACGCCTTTAACCGGGTGTCCATCACCAGCCACCATCCGGTCCGCCGGGATCGCTGACCGGGCCGGCACCGGACCACCCAAAGGCCCGGGTAGGACAACTGAGATTACCCCGGGCCTTTAGATTACCCCGGGCCTTTAGCGGACTGCTGGGTGTGCCCCTGGGTGGTGACACCAAGGACGCCATGGTCGGGTCAGTGTGAATTATCCACAGCCAATCCACACTGTTAATAACTGTCCGTCGAGCGCTTTGGATCCGGTCCCGTGCGCCATGGCCTGCACGGGCGGCTGTCGCTTCCGGAGCCGGGAAAGTTATGCACATTGTGGATAACTTTCCCAACAGCTGTGGACAACAGGCTCCGGCGGAGCGTCCGGTCAGATCTCCCCGGAGCGGCAGGTCAGCAGGTCCAGACGCCTGAGGATCCGCGCCGGTGGCTGTCCAGAAGATGGGTGTCCACCATGCCGATGGCTTCCATCAGCGCGAATATGGTGGTGGGGCCAACGAACGAGAATCCCTGCGTCCGCAGCGCCTTGGACAGCGCTACTGATTCCGGTGACTGCGTGGGGATCTCCGCGTGCGTGACCGGCTGGGGAGTGGTCCGGGGCTGGAACTGCCAGACGAAGTCAACCAGGCCTTCCCGCTCGCGCAGCGCGATGGTGGCCCGGGCATTGGTGATGGCGGCACGGATCTTGAGCCGGTTGCGGACGATGCCGGGATCCTGGAGCAGGCGCTCAACATCCGCTTCCGTAAAAGCGGCAACAGCGTCCGGCTGGAAGTCGAGGAAAGCCTGACGGAAGGCAGGGCGCTTCCGGAGGATCGTTGCCCACGAGAGACCTGCCTGGAAGCCCTCAAGGCAGATGCGCTCGTACAGGCCTTGTTCGTCCCGGACGGGCAGGCCCCATTCGGAGTCGTAGTACTCGCGCAACAGCGGATCCACGGCGGCCCACGGCGGACGGGCGAGGCCGTCGTCGCCCAGGACAGTTCCGTCCACACCCTCGTTTAGGGGCTGGGCGGCGGCCGCGGGAGTCATGCGGGTTCTGCGGTCAGGTTCAGGAACGCCAGCGCGTGGTCATCAGGAAGCCGATGATGGCAATGCCGAAGCCGGCCACGATGTTCCACGACTCCCAGGCCTGGACAGGGAACCGGCCCTCGCTGATGTAGAACGTGATGATCCAGAAGAGCCCGATGATCATCAGGCCGAACATCACCGGCTTGAACCAAACAGCGTTGGGCTTATACGCCTGTGCCCCGGAAGCGGGCTGCGCGGCGCTGGAAGTCTTCTTGCGAGGCTTTGACTCGGGCACGTGCTCTCCTTGGCGGACTGGAGCAAGCTCGGCGCCGCGGGCTTGATATCCTGCAAGAAGGAAGTTGCCAGCGGTCTGCGCGATCTTGGTCAAATCTGGATTCTTACTAGCAGTCAATTCTAGCCGTAGTTCAGGGCACGCAAACGCCCATCGCGGCCACCCCGGAGGAGAACGCGTGGTAGTGCAGGAGAAGGCGAGGCGCGCCGCTACGCGGCCCGCCCGTGCGGCGCCCGCCCGCGCTTCCATTCTGCGTGGCACAGTGCAGGTGCTCGGCGAACTGCTCATTACGGCCGGCATTATCCTCCTGCTCTTTGTGGGCTGGCAGCTGTGGTGGACCAACATCGAATCCGACGCCAAGCAGAGCGCGGTCATCAAGGAATTCGCCCAGGGGCTGGGCGGCGCAGTGCCTGCAAGCCCGGAACCGGGCCCATCGGCGGCACCCGTGGATTACGGCACCCCGGCCGTTTCCGCGGCGCCAGGCCATGCCGGCACCATCGGCATCATGTACATCCCACGGTTTGGCACCAACTACACCCGGCCCATCGTGCAAGGAACCACCGGGGATGTCCTGGATACGCTGGGGCTCGGCCATTACGCCAACACGGCCATGCCCGGCGCCGTCGGCAACTTCGCTGTGGCCGGCCACCGGCAGACCCACGGTGCCGTCCTGGACAATATCCACACCCTTGTCCCTGGGGACAAAATCTACGTCCAGACCAAGGACGGCTACTACATCTACGTCTTCCGCAACAACCAGATTGTGATGCCTTCCCGGACCGATGTCCTGGAACCGGTCCCCACCCGCCCCGGCGTCACTCCCACCGAAAGCTTCCTCACCATGACCAGTTGCAATCCGCGCTTCGGCGCCGAGGAACGCATCATCGCCTACGCGCTGCTGGACAGCTGGCAGCCTGCCTCGGCGGGCCCGCCAGCCGAGATCGCCGCCCAGGTGGCCGCAGCGGTGGGGGGAAACTGAGTATGTACGGCTGGATTTTCCGCCACCTGCCGGGCCCCCTCTGGCTGCGGATCCTCACGTCGCTGGTGCTCATCGCCGGCGCACTGATCCTGATGGTTCAGTTCCTGTTCCCATGGATGTCCGGGTTCACCGCATTCACCGACTCAACGATTGGTTCTGCAAGCCAGCCATGACCACAACCAAAATCCTGGTCGTAGACAACTACGACAGCTTCGTTTACACCCTGGTGGGCTATCTCCAGGAACTCGGCGCCGAGACCACCGTTGTCCGCAACGACGACGTGACCCTCGCTGAAGCCATCGAGATGGCACAAACGCGCGACGGCGTCCTCATCTCACCCGGTCCGGGAAACCCCGCCGAGGCGGGCGTGTGCATTGAGTTGATCAAGTGGTGCGGCGCGAACAACAAGCCGATGTTCGGTGTGTGCCTGGGCCATCAGGCCCTGGCCGAAGCCTATGGCGGCACAGTGACCCACGCGCCGGAGCTGATGCACGGCAAGACCTCGCTGGTGGAGCACAACGGCACCAGCGTCTTCGCGGGGCTCCCCTCCCCCGTGACAGCGACGCGCTACCACTCGCTGGCAGCGGTAAGGGGCACCATCCCCGACCTCCTGGAGATCACCGCCGAGACCGCGACCGGCGTCGTGATGGGCCTGCAGCACCGCACAGCACCGCTGTGCGGAGTGCAGTTCCACCCGGAGTCGGTCCTGACCGAAGGTGGCTACCAGATGCTGGGCAACTGGCTCGAGTCCCTGGGAATGGCGGGAGCCGCCGCCCGTGCCGCCACGCTGAGCCCGCTCATCCAGCACTGACCGGCTCACACGAACAACGAGGGTCACTTCGCGCCCATGCCGGAGGGGAACATGGGCGCGAACTGACCCCGCGTTGCTTTAAGGAGCGAGTGGGGTTCAGCCCTTTTTAGTGGGTGTCGGCGTGGCCGTAGGCGATGGCGATGGCGGCGGGGCCGGTTCCTTGGCCACCACAATATTGATCGTCTTGCCCTGATCGACGGCGGCATTCACGGGGTCACTTTGATCCGTGACCCGGCCCGCCTCCACCTCGGAGTTCTCCACTTCCTGGACGTTTGGGACCAGGCCCAGTTCCTTCAGCGCCGTTTCCGCCTCGGCACGCGTGCGGCCGCGCAGTTCAGGTATGGACACCTTGCCGGTGGAAATCACGATCTCCACTGTGGTGCCCACCCCCACCATCTGGCCCGGTGCCGGGCTGGTGGTAATCACCCTGCCACCGGGAACGGTGGAGCTGTTGGCTGTGGTGGTGGAAGGGGCTCCCACGAGTCCTGCCTGGCGCAGGATGTCCCGTGCCGCGGCTTCTGTCTGGCCCGGAAGGTTCTCCGGAATCCTGACGGCGCTTGGGCCTTCAGAGATATTCAGGATCACCTCCGCATTGGGGTCAAGCGAGGTTCCGGCCACCGGGTCAGTGCCGATGGCCGTCCCGCTGGGTATGGTCTCGTGCTTGTTCCGTTTGATCTGCGGCCGCAGGTTGGCACCATAAAGTTCCTGCAGGGCCGCCGACTCCGTCAGGGCCGCCACCGCCGGGACCGCCACCTTGGGCGGCGCTGGAGCGGGCTGGTTCACGACGTTGTACAGCCAGAGACCGCCGCCGCCAAGAACCAGCAGGGTGAAGATCACCAGCGTGGCAATCCACGTACGACGACGGGACTTCTGCCGGGCGGTCCGCTCACGTTCCGGAGCGAAGCCCAAGGGCAGTTCATCGACATCCGACTGTCCCAGGGTGGCGGCCGCCATGACCGGTACGCCGTCAGTTCGGGTGTCGTCCGCGTTGCGCTGCCGGCCGGTGGGGTCATCGTCCAGGAAGCCGGCTCCGGTGAGCCCGAACGCCTCTGTCACGGGCGGGCGTTCCGGCGTCGGGACGTGGTCATTGGGATCGGTGGGGGCTTCGGTTGCGGCCAGCGCGGGCACGGACACGCCCGCCCGGGCTGCGCGCAGCGCACGCCGGAAGGCGGCCGCGTCCTGGAAACGGTCCGCCCGGTTCTTCTGCAGAGCCTTGGCCAGGACACTGTCCAGGGCGGCCGAGACCTCCGGGTTCACGCTGCTCGCGGGCTCCGGGATTTCCCTGACGTGCTGGTACGCCACGGACACGGGGCTGTCACCAATAAAGGGCGGGCGGGCGGTGAGCATTTCGTACAGCAGGCACGCTGCGGAGTAGAGGTCGCTGCGCGCATCCACTGTTTCGCCCCGGGCTTGCTCGGGCGAGAGGTACTGGGCAGTGCCCACCACGGCCTGGGTCTGCGTCATGGTGGCGGATGAATCGGCGATTGCCCGGGCAATCCCGAAGTCCATGACCTTCACGGAATTGGAGCCTTCGCAGTACATCACGTTGGCAGGTTTGATGTCCCGGTGGACGATGCCCGCCTTGTGGCTGTATTCAAGGGCAGAAAGCACGCCCAGGCAGAAGTCGATGGCCTGGTCAATGCTGACTTCCTTGGCCCGGATCAGGTCGCGGATGGTCCGGCCCTCAACAAACTCCATCACGATGTAGGGCACCCGGACACTGTCCTCCGAGCCATCCGGAACCGCATGTTCGCCCGTGTCGTAAATGGCTACGATGGACGGATGGTTCAGCGCCGCCACGGACTGCGCTTCCCGTTTGAAGCGCGCCTGGAACTGCGGATCACGGGCCATATCCGGGCGGAGAAGCTTGATAGCAACGGTCCGGCCAAGCCGGGTATCCACTCCGCGGTGGACATCCGCCATCCCCCCGCGGCCGATGATTCCGCCGAGTTCGTAGCGGCCGCTCAGGACACGCTGGTTATCCACTGGGAGGCTGTCCTCCCGGTGGAGCGGGGTGCGGGCCGAATCACTCACTGTCAATCCCGACCGCTACGGCGCACAGGTCGGAGGCAATCCCGGCAGCTGGCCGGGGTTGCATTTGGGGAGGGTGGACGTTGGCTCAGCAGAGGCGGCCGGCGAGGACGGCGGAGCGGTCGGCGTGCTGGCCGGGACCGGGACGGCGTAAGTCACAGTCACTTCAGCCCCCTTGGGCACGGTGCCCGTGGGGTTGACCTGCAACACCGTTCCGGCGGCGGAAGTACTCTGCTGCGGGATGACCCGGACGGACAGGCCCATGGTTTCCAGCGTCCCCTGGACCTGACGGTAGTCCTTCCCGAGGTAGGCCGCCGAAATGATGTCCACGGTGCTGGGGGTGGGCGTTGGCGTGGGCGCGTCGGTGGTCCGGGTGGGGGTAGGCGTAGCGGAGGCCGACGTGCTTGACGGGCTGGCGCTGGTGGATGGCGGGTTGCTGGATGCCGAGTTAGTGGTGGTGTTGGCCGGGTTAAAAATCCCCTGCTGCGTCAGGAAGAACCCCACCAGCGCAAACAGAACCAGCACGATCAAGGCAACCAGCGGCCACGTCCAGGGGCTGCGGCCGCGTCGGTCGGGCTCGTCGGCCGGCTCGTCGTCGTACTTCTCTTCCTCCTGCACCCAGCTGCGCTCCGCAGCCAGGGCGTCCGCACGCGAAAGCGTGCTCCCGGGTCCAGTGGCTGTGCCCGCGGCGGCGCCGAGTGCAGCGCCGGCGGCAGCGGCACCAAGCACGGGCAGAGCAGACGTCGACGTTGTGTTGCTGTCCTTCTGGGCGATGACGCCGGTGGGTGCCGTGGCAATGTCCACCGGTGCGGTAATGGGGCCGGTAGTCGCCTCGAAGAGCAACATGCCGGGAACAGCTGCGTGTGCGGCGTCAATATCGCCGTTGCGGATGGCCTCGGCGGCTTCGGACAGCTTGATGGCGTTGGCCGGGCGGTTCTTGGGGTCCTTGGACAGCATGGACATCAACAGCGCGCGGACCGGTTTGGGCAGGGTCTCCGGAAGCGGCGGCGGGGCGTCGTTGACCTGCGCCAGGGCAATGGCGATCTGGGATTCGCCGGAGAACGGCCGGTGCCCGGTGAGGCACTCGTAGCCGATCACGCCGAGTGAGTAGATGTCCGAGGCGCCGGTAGCGGTCTGGCCGGTGGCCTGCTCGGGGGCAAGGTACTGGGCGGTCCCCATGACCTGGCCCGTCTGCGTCAACGGGACCTGATCGGCCAGGCGGGCGATGCCAAAGTCGGTGACCTTGACCCGGCCGTCGGGCGTGATCAGCAGGTTGCCCGGCTTGATGTCGCGGTGGACCAGCCCTTGGGCGTGGGCGACGGAAAGCGCGCGAGCGGTCTGCGCCATCATGGACAGCGTCCGGTCCGGGGACAATACCTGCTCGTGCTCGATGATGCTGCTCAGCGGCTGGCCAGGGACGAGCTCCATGACCAGGTACGCGGAGCCATCCTCCTCGCCGTAGTCAAAGACATTGGCGATGCCCACGTGGTTCAGGAGGGCGGTGTGGCGTGCCTCGGCGCGGAACCTCTGGAGGAAACCGGGGTCACCGGTGTATTCCTCCTTGAGTACCTTGATGGCGACAATCCGGCCCAGGACCTGGTCCTTTGCCTTCCAGACCTCTCCCATCCCGCCGATCGCAATCCGCGTGGTCAGCTGGAATCTGCCGCCGAGGGTGATTCCCGTTGTAGGCCTCACTTATTCAACACCGCCTCAAAAATCTTCTTCGCGTTCGGACTGGTTAGCTGTGCGCCGGTGGTGATGTCTACGCCCTCCATGACGATGGTGACGCTCACCTCCGGGTTGTTCGCCGGGGCAAACCCGGTGAACCAGGAGTTGTTCAGGCCGTTGCCCAGTTCAGCGGTTCCGGTTTTGCCGGCTACCTGCACACCGGGGACGGCCGCGCCGCGGGCAATGCCCTGGCTCACCGCACTGGTCATCCATTCGGTGATCTGCCGGGCAATTTCCGGAGTGGTGGACGTCCGGAGCGCCGCCGGCTGGGGCTCGTCAATAACCCGGAGGTCCGGGGACCGCACGGTCTTGACCAGGCTGGGGCTCATCTGGACACCGTTGTTGGCGATGGCCGCGGTCATCAGGGCGATCTGCAGCGGAGTGGCGCGCACGTCCTTCTGGCCGATGGCGGACTGGGCCAGGCCTGGCCCGTCCAGATCATCGGGGAAGCCGCCGCCTTTGGCGTAGGCGAGCTTGAGCTGGTCGCCCAGATCCTCGCCGAAGCCGAATTTTGCCGCCTGCTCGGCGATGGCGTCGCGGCCTAGGTCGAGGGCAATGCTGGCGAACGGCGTATTGCAGGATTGCTGCAGGGCGAAGGCAAAGCTGGCCGTATTCTGGGTGTAGCAGTTGCCTCCGGCGTAGTTCGGCAGTTTGTACTGGATCCCCGGGAAGGGCATCTCGGCGGGGTTGGGGAGCACGCTGTCCTTGTTGTACTTCCCGGAGGCAAGGGCCGCAGCGGTATCCACCAGCTTGAAGACTGATCCCGGAGCGAGCAGCTCGCCCGTGGGTCCGCTGACATTCTGGTTCAGGTTGATGCCGGGGACCTTGACCAGCTCATTGATGTTGGTTGTTTCGGCGTTGGGGTCCTGGGTGGCGATCAGGTTGGGGTCATAGGACGGCTTGGACACCATGGCCAGGATGGCGCCGGTCTTTGGGTTGGTGACCACAATGGATCCCCGCTGGCCGTCCGGGATGAGGTCGTACGCGAGTTTCTGGATCTCGGGGTCGATGGTTAGTTCCACCGAGGCGCCCTTCGGCTGGTTGCCCAGGAAGAGCTGGCCGATCCGGTCGAAGAACTGCTGGTCTGAGCTGCCGGCCAGCTGATCGTTCATCGCAACTTCCAGGCCAGTGGCACCGTAGTTCCGCGAGAAGTAGCCCGTGAGGCCTGCATACAGTGCCGGCTGCGCGTAGGTCCGCTGGAACTGGCAGACCTCGGAGGTGCCTTCCACCGATTCGGCCACGGGGTCCCCGCCCACGATGATGGCGCCGCGGTCGTTGCAGTAATTCTGCAGAATGGCGCGCTGGTTCAGGGGGTGGTCGTTGAGGTCATCGGCACCCACCACCTGGACGAAGCTGATGGCGCCGAAGATCAAGGCAAACATGGCGATCGCTGCCACCCAGGAATTACGGATTGCTTGGTTCACGCTCGTTTCACCGCCTCGGTGGGAGTATCAATTCCTGCAGGTTCCGCAGCGCCGCCGGGAGGAAGTGGTGTGGTGTCCACCGGTCCCCGCGCCGTATGGGAGATCAGCAGGAGCAGGCCCACGATGATCCAGTTGGCCAGCAGCGACGAACCGCCGGCGGCGAGGAAAGGCGTGGTCAAACCGGTCAGCGGGATCAGTCGTGTGACTCCGCCGATCACCACGAAGCACTGGAGGGCGATGGCGAAGGAAAGCCCGCAGGCCAGCAGTTTCCCAAAGGCATCCCGGGTGCCCAGCGCCGCCCGGAACCCTCGGGTGAACAGCATGACGTACATCAGCACTACGGCGAACAGTCCGATCAGGCCCAGCTCCTCGCCGATGGACGCGATGATCATGTCGCTGTTGGCGAAGGGGACCAGGTCCGGCCGGCCCTGGCCCAGGCCGGTACCCACCAGGCCGCCGTTGGCCATGCCGAAGAGTCCCTCGATGACTTGCCGGCTGCCGGTCTCGTACACGTCTGGGCTGAAGGCGTTCAGCCAGCCGTAGATGCGGACTTCGACATGGGAAAACACCTGGGCTGCCACGAAGCCGCCACCCAGGATGAGGCCCAAGCCGATCACTACCCAGCTGATACGGCTGGTGGCCACGTAGATCATCACGATGAACAGGCCAAAGAACAGCACGGAAGACCCGAGGTCGCGCTGGAAGATCAACACGCCGATGCTCACCAGCCAGGCGGTGATCATGGGCCCCATGTCCTTGAACCGGGGGAACTGCAGCGGGCCGATCTTGCGGCCGGCCAGCAGAATGAGGTCGCGGTTGGAGGAAAGATAACCGGCGAAGAATATAGCGAGGGTGATCTTGGCGATCTCACCCGGCTGGAACGTCATGGGACCCACCCGGATCCAGACCCGGGCGCCGAGGATTTCGCCGGCCGAGATGCCGGGCACCAGTGGAAGAATCAGCAGGAGCGCGCTCACAGCCAGCGAGATGTAGGTGAAGCGGCGCAGCACCCGGTGGTCCTTGAGAAACCAGATCACGCCGATGGCCACGGCCATGGCGATCAGGGTCCAACGCAGCTGGTTGTTGCCGGTGTCCTCCCCGGGGGCGTCAAGGCGGTGAATCATGGCAAGACCCAGACCGTTGAGTGCAACCACCAAAGGAAGTATTACCGGATCGGCATATTTTGCCCGGATCCGCAGGACCACGTGGAAGACCAGGGCGGCCACCGCGAGGAGGCTGGACTGGAACCAGAAATCGGAGTCGAACGCCTTCGCCTGGTCAACGCCCACCAGCATGCTGGCGCCAATGCCCACAGACAGGGCGAGGATCAGCAGCAACAGTTCCACGTTGCGCCGGGGCTTGGGGATGGTGCTGAGCTGGCTCACTGGCCCCCCTCACAGACGGTAGTGGGGGTGGGTGAGGCAGCCGGGGCAGGTGCTGCCGCCGGAGCGGCTGGGTCCGGCGATGGGGCAGGCGCGGTGGGTGTTGCAGCGGGCGCCGTTGCTGGCGCCGGAGTGGGCGAGGGGGTCAAGCACTCATCCGGCGGCGCAATGGTGCCGGTGCCTTCGAGGTTCTTCACGATCCGCTGGGCGTCGTAGAGGTCACGCGCGGGCACTGTCTGCCGGACGCGCTGCTGGGAGAACTGGGGCAAGGAATCCATCCGGATCTCTGTAACGGCTTCGAGGGTTGAAAGCTGGATGGGGCCAAGCCGCTGCGACACTCCGTTATAGATGGCCACGCGGGAATCGAACTCCCCGATGTAGTAGCGCGTCTGGGTCCAGGCGTAGCCGAGCCAGAGGCCCACGGTCACCACCACCAGCACGGACGCGGCGATGGACATGGTGACCCAGCGGCGGGGTCTGGGCCGCCCCAGGACGTCATCTACCTCCGCAACGGGCGCGTCGGCCTTGTGTGTCAGGACGGTGGCGGCCCGCCGTGCCACGGTGCGGCCGGCGATGGTGGGAATCGAGCCGGACTCGGCCGCGGTGGCGGCAGCACCGACAAGTTCGTGCGGGCGCGATGCGAGTTCCTGCCGCAGGACTTCGGCCGAAAGGTGCTCGCCGAGATGGGGGTCGGTGGAGGGCGGCGGTTCGGCGGCTGCCGGGTTTTCGGCGATGGGCTTCTTGTAGTCCGACGCCTCGGGGCCCGGTGAAGCGCTGGCCGCGCCGCTGTCCGCGACGGGGGCTTCGGTGAGCAGCTGCGAGGGGATGATGTCGACGGCGGCGGTACTGACGTCGTCGGACGTTTCCTCGGTGATTTCCACCATGACCACGGTGACGTTGTCCGGTGAGCCGGCTTCCAGCGTCAGGTTAACCAGCGTTTCGACGCACTCGCGCAGGTCCTTTGTCTCGCGGACCGTCCGCTCCACCACGTGTCCGGCCACATAGTTGAGCCCGTCCGAGCACAGGAGCCAGCGTTCCCCGGGCTTGACGTCCAGGGTGTCCAGATCCAGCTCGGGGCTGGCGTCGACGTCGCCCAGGACGCGCATGAGGACGTTTTTGTGCGGGTGGGTTTCGGCCTCTTCGGGACGGAGCCGGCCCTCATCGATCAGCCGCTGGACGAACGTGTGGTCCACGCTGACCTGTTCAAACTCGCCATCACGCAGGCGGTACGCCCGGGAGTCGCCGATATGCGCGAAGTGCAGCTTGCCCTCGGCGAGCAGCAGAGATGTGACGGTGGTGCCCATGCCGGCGAGCTTGGGGTTGATGTGCACCAGCTCGGAGAGCAGGGAGTTGGCCGTCTGAATTTCGTCGGCCAGGACGGTGCCGGCGTCGCCGTCGTAGTCGCCGTGGTCCAGGTGCAGCATGTCCAGCACGGTGGCCGCGGAGGCCACATCGCCGCCCGCGTGGCCGCCCATTCCGTCCGCAACCACTGCCAAATGGCGGCCGACGTACGCCGAGTCATCATTTTTGGCCCGGATGCGTCCCACGTCCGAGCGCGCCGCATAGCGCATGACGAGGGGCCGCTGGACGGGTGTGGCCCCGCCGGCGGGAAGGTCAGCGGCCATGGCTACGGCCTCAATTCGATGACCGTCTTGCCGATTCTCACGGGTACGCCAAGCTCAACGGGCAGTGCCCGGGTAAGTTGCTGGTCGGCCAGGTAGGTGCCGTTGGTGGAGCCAAGGTCCTCGATGAACCACCGGCTGCCTTGCGGGAACAGCCGCGCGTGGCGGCCTGAGGCGTAGTCGTCCTCGAGTACCAGCGTGGCTTCCTGCGCGCGGCCCAGCAGGATGGGGCTCGCGGCCAGGGGGATGGTGGTTCCCTTGAGCGGGCCTTCGGTGACCACCAGTTGATGGGCCTGCTGCTTGAGGGGCTGTGGCGGAGCCTCGGCCAGTTCCGGGTTTTTGCGGACCTGCCGGGCGGTAGGAGTGCCGGCGGCGGCTTTGCGGCCCACCATCAGGTCGCGGCGCATGGCCGAAACGATGCTGAAGATGAGGACCCAAAGCAGGATCAGGAAGCCAAACCGTAGCGCAGTGATGGTCAGGTCGCTCATGGGCGGCCCCCAGGGTTGGCGGGAAGCAGGCGGAAGATAATCTTTGTCCGTCCCATTGTGATGGTGGAGCCGTCGGTCAGTTCGGTGCTGCCTGCCAGTTTATGGCCGTTGACATAGCTGCCATTAGTGGAGCCGAGGTCCACAGCGCTGGTGACGCCGCTGGCGGTGCGGATCTCGAGGTGGCGGCGCGAGACGCCGGTGTCGTCAACCAGGATGTCGGCCTCGGAAGACCTTCCCAGGACGATGGATGGGGCATTGAGGGAGTAGCGCTGACCGTCGATGTCCAGGACGGGCTGCAGCCGGACGGGCGGGCGGCTGGGAGCTGCCGGCATGTTGGGCCTGGCCGAGGAGACTCCGGGGCCGGCTTTGGATTTCTCAGTGGAGGAGACGATCTCGAAGTTGCCAGCGCGCAGCTCCTCGGACCGGCGGAAAGAGATCCGCACCGAGCCCTGCAGGGTGTAGCCCTGGCTGCGGACATGGTTGATGACGACGTCGCAGAGTTCTTCGGCCAGCGGCGTGCCCCAGTCCTGAGCCCTCCTGAAGTCGTCGTCACTGAGTTGGACGTCGAAGACATTGGGGGCCAGTGTGCGACCGGCGGCGATGGTGAGGGCTTTGTTGTCCACCTCGCGGCGGAGCCGGCTGGCGATTTCCACAGGTTCCACCTGGGCGCGCGAACCGGTGGAGAAGACACTGCGGACGGCTTTTTCGATGCCGCGCTCGACCTTGTCCAGCAATCCCATGGTCCTTCTCCTTTCCCCCCCGGCTGCGGGGCAGTTTTCGTTCCGGAACTCAGCCAACAATGCAGTTCAGAACCCAGCGGCCTGCCTGGCAGTGGCAGGCACTACTACATCAGATACTACTGGGCAGGCCTGTGAATGACCTTAATCCACAACGGCCGGGCCCCCGGAAAAGTTCGCTGGCGGTTCCCTGCCGGCCCCCTCCCGGCGGGGAATTTGACCGCTCCCGAGGCTCAATTGGTGTTTTGCCGCCGATGTCCGTTATGCTTGATCTCGCTGCTTTTACAAGGTTGCGGATCCGAAAAACCGGCCGTAATTCATGGAAAAGAAGTTGCGCGCGAGTGGCGGAACGGCAGACGCGCTGGCTTCAGGTGCCAGTGTCCGAAAGGGCGTGGGGGTTCAAATCCCCCCTCGCGCACGCAATCAAGGGAACCCCGGTCTTCGGACCGGGGTTCCTTTCTTTAACGCTGGGGCGGTCCTTGACGCTGGGCCCCGAATCCGGCATGCCGCGGGCGTAACTTTGGGTATAGCATGCGAGTGACACCCGCTGGATCATGCGGTCGGAGGACTGCTTATGCTGACATTGGGCGCAATTGATCTGGAAATGCTGCGACTCGCCCTCGATTCCCCGTCCGACTGGGATTCCAGGTACTGGTTCGACCCCCGCACGGGAGAGACCAGCCTCTGGCTGAGGGACTCGTTTGACGAAGCCGAAGAGTCCTGGGAAGACCTCGAAGCAGCTGGCGCCATCGTGGTGGAACCGATCAGACCGTATGAGGCCTACCGCGACATGGAATTGTTCATTGCGGATGTGAAGGATGAACGCGCCAAGGACCTGCTCTGGCGCGCAATAGACGGCAAGGGAGCGTTTCGGCGTTTCAGGAATACGCTCGCAGAGTTCCCCGAGCTTGAGACCCGATGGTTCTCTTTTCATGACCGAGCCATGCGGCGGCGCGCCATAGAGTGGCTGGCGGCATCTGGTGTAGTGGAACAGGGTGAGGCCGAGAACGCCCTGCGCCTACTTCCGTAACGCCCCGAAGCCCGCAATGAGGGCCTCAAGCCCCAGGCTGAACGCCACGTCCGCAGGTTTCTCGTGCCCCTGCGCGGCCAAGCTCCGGACTGCTCCCGTGAAGCTCGGCGTCGACTCCGCCATGCTGCCGGATTCGAAAATGTCGGCGGGGGCCGTGACGTCGTAGGCGGATCCGAAGATGAAGGATTCCAGGGCCACGATGGCGGACACGATCCGCTCCTCCGGGAATCCGGCCGCCCGGAATCCGGCGCTGACGGTCTCATACATGGCGAGGGTCTGCGGTGCGTCAGTCACTGGAAGTACTGCGATGACGGGAATCAGGGGCGTGTGCTCCGCGAAGACGTCCCGGTAACTCCAGGCCCACTTCCGCACGGCGGACTCCCAAGGTTCCGCCGCGAATGCGGCCACATCCACCAGGGCAGTCAAATGGTCTTCCACGAGCAGGAGCACGTCCCGCTTGGATTCCACATGGTTGTAGAGGGCCGACGGCGCCACGTGCAGTGAGCGGGCCAGTGCGGCCATGGTGAGACCGTCGTAGCCGTTCTTGCCGATGAGCCGCAGGGCTGCTGCTGTGATGCCCGCCTGGTCCAGGACAGCCGCGGCGGGCCGCCCCACGCGGCGCCGTGCCGCACCGGTTTGCGGCACGGGTTCGCGTTCCGTGGCAGTTCGTGAAGCGGCTGGTGATGCCGGCATTGCTGGCCTTTCTGCGGACAGATGTCTCCAGCATTATTCCACCCGTCTCTTCCTTGCGGACCGCAAAGCAGCTATAGTTCCACTAAATGAATGACATTCATTTAGTGGTTCGTGTCACTCGACCGGCCATAGAGAGGACATCATGCTGAATCTTGACCGTGACGTTGTGATCGTTGGCGCCGGACCCTCCGGGCTCACTGCTGCCCGCGAGCTGAGGAAGGCAGGCCTCAGCGTGGCAGTGCTGGAAGCACGGGACCGCGTGGGCGGCCGAACCTGGACCGACACCATTGACGGGGCCATGCTGGAAATCGGCGGCCAGTGGGTCTCCCCGGATCAGACCGTACTGCTGGAGCTCCTGGACGAGCTCGGCCTGAAGACATACTCCCGCTACCGGGAGGGCGAGTCCGTCTACGTCGGCGCCGACGGCAAGAAAACCCGCTACACCGGTGATTCCTTCCCGGTGAGCGCAGCCACCGGGGCGGAAATGGACAAGCTGATCGGCATTCTGGACGGCCTCGCCGCGGAAATCGGCGCCACCGAGCCCTGGGCGCACCCCAAGGCCCGTGAACTGGACACCATCTCCTTCCACCACTGGCTGCGCCGGAACTCGAACGACGAGGAGGCCTGCAACAACATTGGCCTGTTCATCGCCGGCGGCATGCTCACCAAGCCCGCGCACGCGTTTTCGGCACTGCAGGCGGTCCTCATGGCAGCCTCCGCCGGGTCCTTCAGCCACCTCACCGACGAGGACTTCATCCTGGACAAGCGGGTCATTGGCGGGATGCAGCAGGTGTCCCTGCTGCAGGCAGCGGAACTGGGGGCCGACGTCGTACTTAACAGTCCGGTGCGCACAGTCCGCTGGGAGGATGCCGGCGAAGGCGGGCACCGCGTCAGCGTTGTCTCGGAGCGCGCCACCGTGAATGCGCGTTTTGTGATCATGGCGGTGCCACCGAACCTTTACTCACGCGTCTCGTTTGACCCGCCGCTTCCGCGGCGGCAGCACCAGATGCACCAGCACCAGTCGCTGGGCCTGGTGATCAAGGTCCACGCCGTTTACAGCACGCCGTTCTGGCGTGAAGACGGACTCTCCGGAACGGGTTTCGGTGCCGGTTCGCTGGTCCAGGAGGTCTACGACAACACCAACCACGGTGATTCACGGGGAACCCTGGTGGGCTTCGTCTCGGATGAAAAGGCCGACGCCGTCTTCGAGCTGAGTGCCGAGGACCGCCGCCGCGCCATCCTCGAATCGATTGCAGGGTTCCTGGGGGACAAAGCCCTGGAACCCGAGGTCTACTACGAATCCGACTGGGGCTCCGAGGAATGGACCCGGGGCGCGTACGCGGCCAGTTACGATCTGGGCGGCCTGCACCGTTACGGCAAGGACCAGCACACTCCTGTGGGCCCGATCTACTGGTGCTCCTCGGACCTCGCCGCCGAGGGCTACCAGCATGTTGACGGAGCCGTCCGCATGGGCCAGCGCACGGCGGCGCGGATCGTGGCTGCGGCGGGCGTTGCAGCCAAAGCGGGCGCATCCGCTGCGGCACATATGGCCGCGGCCGCCGTCGACTGACAGCACCAGCACCAGTACGAGCTCCACCCCATTCAGCGTCGAATGAACTACGAGAGGCAAGGCCATGAGTCCCAAAGAAGTGACAGCACAGCCACCCAGCGGCCTGGACCAGGGCCTGGCAGAAAAGGGCCTGAGCGGGAAGGGCCTGAAGGCCGGCGCGGTGGGGCTGGTGGGCGCCGTCGTGATCGGGGTTTCCTGCATCGCGCCTGCGTACACGCTGACCGCGGCGCTGGGCCCAACGGTTTCGGAAGTGGGGGTCCAGCTGCCGGCGATCTTCCTGGTGGGCTTTATCCCCATGATCCTGGTGGCGTTGGGCTACCGCGAACTGAACAATGCCATGCCCGACGCCGGCACCTCGTTTACGTGGGCATCGCGCGCCTTTGGTCCGTGGATCGGCTGGATGGGTGGCTGGGGGCTGATTGCGGCCACCATCATTGTGCTGTCCAACCTGGCGGCGGTCGCCGTCGACTTCTTCTACCTCATGCTGGCCCAGCTGTTCGGGAACCCGGAACTGGGCGAGCTGAGCAAGAACCTGCCGCTGAACATCGCCACCACCCTGGTGTTCATCGCCCTGGCTTGCTGGATTTCCTATCGGGGCATGGAAGCCACCAAGGGCGTGCAGTATGTCTTGGTGGCGTTCCAGCTGCTGGTGCTGGGCTGGTTTGCCGTTGCTGCTTTCAGCCACGTGGCCAACGGCTCCGCTTTTGATGCAACTGCCATTTCGCCGGACTGGTTCAACCCGTTCGCGGTTGGATCCTTCTCAGCCTTTGCTGCCGGGGTTTCCCTCTCCATCTTCATTTACTGGGGCTGGGACGTCACTCTGACCATGAACGAGGAAACCAAAAATCCGGAGAAGACTCCGGGGCGGGCGGCAACCGTCACCGTGGTGGTGATCGTCGCGATCTACATGACCGTTGCGCTGGCCACCCTGTCCTTTGCGGGCGTGGGCGAAACCGGCCTGGGCGCCGGGAATCCGGACAACCAGTCGAGCATCTTCGCCGTCCTCTCCGGGCCGGTCATGGGACCGTTCGCCATCCTGATGTCCCTCGCCATCCTGAGCAGTTCGGCCGCCTCGCTGCAGTCCACGTTTGTGTCCCCGGCGCGGACCATGCTGTCGATGGGTCACTACAAGGCACTCCCGGGCCGCTTCGGCAAGGTCAGCCCGCACTTCAAGTCCCCGAGCTACGCCACGATCGCCGCGGGCGTTGCCGCCGCAGCCTTCTACGTCATCACCCGGACCACCTCGGAGAACGCGCTCTGGGACACCATCACGGCGCTGGGCATGATGATCTGCTTCTACTACGGCATCACAGCCCTGGCATGCGTCTGGTTCTTCCGGGCACAGGCGTTCAGCAATGGCCGCGCCTTCTTCTTCAAGTTCCTGGCGCCGCTGCTGGGCGGAGTGATCCTGCTGGTGATGTTCTTCAAGACCGCCGTCGATTCCATGGACCCCGAGTACGGCTCCGGATCATCGGTGGGCGGTCTGGGGATGGTGTTCATTCTCGGCATGGGCGTGATCCTGCTGGGAGTGGTGATCATGCTGGTGATGTCCCGGCTGCGGCCCGAGTTCTTCAAGGGGCAAGTGCTGGCCCGCGGGAACTGAACGTCGCTGAGGGCGGGAGGCGCCTAAGCGGGCGGGCGTAACGAAGCCTTGAACCGCCGTCGGGAGTTTGCGAGGTGGCTGCGCATGGCGGCCGAGGCGGCGGTCTCATCGCCGTCGGCGATGGCGGCAGCGATGGACCGGTGCTCGTGCACCACCTGGTCAAAGTGGTCCCGTGCGTAATGTTCGACGCCGGTGAGCAGCCGGGTGCGCGGCATCGCGATCATCGTCTGGCCCAGGGCGGCGAGGCAATCTGAGTAGAAAGGGTTGCCGGAGGCGGCCGCGATGGCGCGGTGGAACTCGAAGTCGGCCTTCATGGCGTGGCCGGGGTGGTCAGCGCTGGCGGCGAACTGTTCCAGGGCAGCATTGACCGCCCGGAGCTGGCGGTCGGAGTTGTTGCGGGCGGCCAGGGCCACAGCTTCGGACTCCACTCCCAGCCGGAATTCCAGCAGGTGGAGGCGGTCTTCGACGCTGGCGACGGGGCGGCTGCCCGGGACTGGCTGGGGGCCGTCGTCGGGCGGGGTCAACGCAAAGCTGCCTCGCCCGCGTTCGGTTTCCACCAGCCCTTCGGCCTGGAGGCGCGTCAGTGCCGAGCGCACCACGGTGCGGCTGACGCCGAAGTCGACCATCAGCGCGTTTTCGCTGGGAAGCTTGTCGCCGGGCTGGATGACGCCGTCCACGATGTACGTCTGGACGGAGTCCCGGTAGGCGCCCAGGAACTTGGCCAGGGAGAGGCCAGCGGACGCGCTCATCCCACCAGCCAGGCGACGGCCAGGAGTGCCCCCACGCTCAGCACGGTGGTGCACAGGATGACGTCGCGGGCCACCGTCATGCCGCGGCCATAGGGGGAGGCAAAGAGGAAGACGTTCTGGGCCGTGGGAAGTGCCGCCATGATCACGCTGGCGAGGAGACGCTGTCCTTCCAGCCCGAAAATGAAGCGGCCAAGAACCCACACAATGAGCGGCATCCCTGCGACCTTCAGGAAGGTTGCCACGAGGGTTTCGGTCCGGCCGTCGTCCTTCTGCAGCGGGGCACGGCCGGCGAGGGCAAGCCGAAGGCCAGCAGGACCATGGGCACGGCCCCGCCGGCCAGCATGTCGATCGGCCTCTGTAGCAGGTCCGGCGCGGTCCAGCCTGTCAGGGCGACCGCCACACCCAGCGCGGAGGCGATGATCATGGGATTACCCAACGGCTGCAGCAGCATCCTCTTCCACGAGATTTTGGATCCGGAGACCAGCCCCAGGACCGTCAGGTAGAACGGCGCCATCACCAGGAGCTGGACCAGGAGCACGGGCGCCACGTGCTGGGCCGTCCCCACGGCGTACAGGGACACCGGGATACCGATGTTGTTGGCGTTGGCGTAGCTGCTGGCCATGGCGCCGACAGCGGTCTCCGCCGCAGGGCGCCGGAGGAACAGGAAACTCGCCAGCCAATAGAGGAGCCCCACTATCGCTGCCGAAAGCAGCGCGAGCGGGGCATCGGTTCGGGGCGGCACGGATGTCACTGCCGGCAACCACCGTGAACAGCAGCGCCGGGTTGGTGACGTAGTAGGCGGTGCGGGTCAGCGCACCTTGGACTTCCGGCCCCAGGATCCGCAGCCGGGCGGCGAAATAGCCCACGGCAATGACCACGGAGACGATCAGGATTCCGGAGACGACGCCGCCCACAGATCACCCTTCTACATAGCTATTGGAATCTCCGCACGGCCGACCCCTGCGCTCAACGCCGGAAACTCTGACTTCTAAATACCGTAGGCTACGGCACGGCTGCCAGCGCGCCGAGGACGGCGGGCAGCAGCACGTCATTGCGGCCCCAGACCGGGTCCAGGATTTCCACATACCAGGAGTCTGCGAGCAGCAGCGCCAGCGTTTCGTTGGTTTCGTCCGCCCAGTCCCGGATCTGCTCTTCCTCCACCGGGGTCTCGCTGGAGCCGAGGACGGTCACTACCTCGTCGCCGTAGAGCGTTACGGGGATGGCGGCGCTGCTGGCCTCGCCCGGGGCATGGGCCACAGTCACCAGCTCGGTCCGGGTGGAGAGGGCCAGGAGTTCCACGGCCGCTTCCGCACTGCAGAAGCCGGTGACGTACTGCCGCTGGGCGGAGTTGTCGGTCCGCAGGCCGGGCTGGGATTCCTTGGTGAACAGCCCGCTCCTGTTCAGGGCGGCAAGCTCGGTGGCGATCGCTTCTGTTTCGGCGTCGTAGCGGACGGTAAAGGTGGCGGCCTGGTATTCGCTATGGCCCTCCAGCCAGCGCGCCGTCAGTTCCCCGGCCGCTGCAAGGGTGATGGCCTGCCGCCAGGCCCCCTTATCCTCCAGGCGCCTGCCGAACTGGTCACGGATTTCCGCTTCTGTGGGTTCCATCCTCGGATGCTACGGCGCCCCGCCGCCGGACTCCAGCGGCGGCGACACAGCAGTTAACGTCCGACGGCGGTGATTCCGGCAGGTATCCCGGCAGCCCGTTCCGCCGCGGCGAGGGCAAGGCCAAAGCGGACGACGGCGGGAGCGTACCCTTGGTGCGGCACGGCCCGCAGTTGCTCTGCCTCCCTCATGGCGCGGATCAGCGCGGACGTTTCGGGCAGCCGGACGTCCGTCATGGCGGGGTAGTCGATGCAGCTCGCAGGGTCCAGTTCGTAGCGGCTCCACCGCGCCAGGAGTGCGTCATGTTCAGCCTGCGCCGCAGTGTGAACGGGCCGGTCCAGCCGCAGTTTCCGGCGGCGTTCCTGCAACGCCAGGATCTGGGGGCTGCCCCGGTAGGCGGCCACGCCCGCCCCTGCGCCCAGCGCGGCGAGGACCACACCAAACCAGGGTGACGCGAGTGTGGGAATAAGGATCGCCGGAAGTGCCACGGCAGAGCCCATAAACACATCCCAGAATACGGGATCCGGGGCGCGGACGGCAGGGTCCGGCGTCGAATGCTGGCGGACAGCCAGGACGGTGGCAGCCACCGTGCACACGAGCACTGCACCCCAGAAACTCAGCTGCAACGCTCCAAACAGGACGGATTCTGCAAATGCCGGCACTGCGGCACCTCCCCGTGTCAGGCCCGGCCCAGGATTCCGGGTTGCTCCTTCCATTGCATCCCCTGTGGGCGCCGGGGTCAATGGGCGGGCAGGCTATGTGGATATTGCACGATCCTGAGGCTGATCAGGGAGCCCCCAGGCATTTGACTTGGCTCCTGGTTCCGCCTGCCAAACACGAAGTTAGCCCAACGCGACGATGTCTGCGTCACGAGCGGAGCGCAGCAGTTCGGCCAATTGAGGCCTGAGGGTACAGATGCCGGAAGCCTTGTCGCTGAAAATCTAATCCAAGGCTTGGCCGCCGAGCTTGCGCTGTTCATTCTGGTCCAGCGTGGTAACCCTCGCATACCGGATTCCTTGACCTGCCGCCGTAGTCACCCCTGCCGAAGCTGTCAGGATGAAACCTATGACTTTCCAAAAGGCATGTCCGGAAACGCTATTTCAGATCCTATTCTGACACCCGTCCGAGTGGGATGGAGGTCAGGTTGGGGTGTAATCTAACCTGCCAAGACTTAGTGTTACTGAGACTGGGCAGTCCGCTGCCGGGAGCGGTTCCCAATGGCACTCGGCTCGATTGGGGCCATCAGCCGTCAGCGGTCAAACGAATCGTCTCTGCGCACAGCACCGAGCTGCCACCCGTCTTCCTGACGGAACATGTTCTAGCCTTTTCCGTATGAAGGCCGGAGCCGGACGATGCCCGGCGAGTTGCCATGAGCACTTTCACAGCTTCACTCCAGGCATTCTTCACGACATACCTCTGCACGACAAGACCGGGCTCGTTCCCGAACAACTCCAGTTCACAGACCTGGACGCGCAGACCGTCGGCGGCTTCCTGCACTACCTGGAAGCCGAACGCCGAAACACCGTCCGTAGCCGAAACGCGCGCCTGGCCGCGATCCATTCCTTCGTTACTTACGCCTCATACAACCACCTGGAGCACGCGGACCTGATCGCACGCGTCCTGGCGATCAGAAGGAAGAACACCAGCACCACCGTGCTGACATACCTCACTGGTCCCGAGACTGAAGCCTTGCTGCGGGCCCCGGATCAACGAAACGAAACAGGCAAGCGGGACTACGTGATCATTCTGTTGCTGATCACCACGGGCCTGCGCGTCAGCGAACTAACCGCCCTCACACGGCAGGACATCCACCCGGACACGCCGGCCCACCTGATCTGCCACGGCAAAGGCCGCAAAGACCGGCTAACACCCCTGAACAAGCAAACCGCTGGCGCCCTGCGGCAGTGGACCACCCATAGCCACGAACACGATCCAACGAGCCCCCTATTCACCGCTCAGGGGAGCACCACACCGATCAGCTGGGACGCGATAGCGGCCCGGCTTCGCATCTACGCCACAACCGCAGCGGCCAACTGTCCCAGTCTCGCCACCAAAAACATCACGCCCCACGTGCTTCGTCACACCACCGCAATGCGAATGCTCGAAGCAGGAATCGACATCGCCACCATCGCTCTCTGGCTCGGTCACGAATCCACACAATCCACACAGGCCTACCTCCACGCGGACCTGGCCATGAAGCAGCAGGCAATGAACCGAATGCAACCGAACAATCCACCAATCAAGCGCTACAGGCCGCCGACGGGGAGTCTGCTCAAATTCCTGGAAAGCCTCTAGTTATGCCGAGCTTCGAACCGTCCGGGGATACCTGACCAGCCCGGCGGCAGAAACATCGGCATAATCAGGACATCGGCATAAGCATCGAAAGGGTGCTCCTTCGCTCGGCAAATAACGGTCTCGACAACCACTATTTTCCCAGAGCACCCTTTCCCTACTTAAACACGCCTACTCTGCGGCCCGCCATGAAAACCCCGGGCTAATGTGTTCCTTCAATCACGATCCGCCCAGAAGGGATTCATCATGGCCGATATCGCTGCTGTGCTGGATGGCTCACCCCGGGAGATTGAAGAGACGTGGTACTGGGCGATGAGCCATGTGTTCTCCTCTCGGCGGAGAACGAGGGATAGTTGCACGGGTACCGTTCTTCCGTCCGGGTAGGTGAAGGTGACGGCGGCGAATCCGATGATAATGTTCTGGGCCAGCTCACGGGTCTGGACTACTTGAAAGCTGGTCGTGATGCCGGGGGCCAGCGCATCGTAGTACCCGAAGATTTCTTCGCGCCCCGTGAGCAGAGCGGGGGTGATCCCCTGGAAGAGCGCATCGGGTGAAAAGAGTTCGGCCATGTCTTCGGGCCGGTGGTTGTCGAAGGCTAGCTTCCAGGGGGCCAGCGTTTCTGCCAGGACGCGGGTCGCCGGTGTGGCTGGTGGATTGCTGATTTTTCTCCTTTCCAGGCGCTCGGTCATGTCCGGCACTGGACTTCAGGCCCTTTCACGTACTCGGTGACGGACGTGCGGTCTTTTATCGGGAGACGGGTTCTGTTGCGTCCAGCAGGTCCAGTTCGCTACGTCGGGGCATGCCTTCCCAGTCTCCGGGAACCAGGCATGCGAACGCGCCTGTCCGTGCGGCTGTCAGCAGGCGTTGGGGAACGTCCTTGCCGTTGAGCATTTCGGCGATGTAGCCGGCTACGAAGGCGTCTCCGGCTCCGACGGTGTCCACTGCCCGGATGGGGATGGCACTCTGGGCGTGGGGTGTGCCGTCCACAACGGCGACGCATCCGTCGGCGCCGAGTTTGATGATGGCTTGGGGGGCGCCCAGTTCGTTAATTCGTCGGGCGAGTTCCCACGGGTCTCCTCCTGCACCGACCGCCAGGGCCGCTTCCGTGTCCCCTGCGAAGACGACGTCGGCCCGGGGTATGATCCGGCGGTATTGTTCTCCTGCTTCTTCGGGGGACCACAGCGCTGCCCGGTAGTTCAGATCGAAGGAGACCAGAGTGCCGGCCTCCTGGGCACAGTCGAGGGCGTAGCTGACCGCGTCCGCTGCGGTAGCAGACAGGGCTGGTGTGATGCCCGTTATGTGGAGCAGTTTGGCTTGGGTGATCTGTTCCGCCGGGACGTCGTCGCGGCATAGCCGGGATCCGGCGCTGCCCCTGCGGTAGTACCAGACCTTCACCGCGTCAGCGGTTCTGCGTTCTTTGATCATGAGTCCGGTGGGAGCTGTGTCGTCACGGATCGCGATGGTGTTGATCGCTTCGGCCGCGAGTTCGCGCAGCACCATGTCTCCGAGGCTGTCGGCTCCGACTCTGCCTGCCCATGTTACCGAGGTGCCGAGCCTGCGTAGGGCTATGGCAAAGTTGCTCTCGGCTCCCCCCATGCCCAGGCTCAGTGAGGCTACGTGGGCCAGGGGTCCGGGTGTTTCGGCCTTCATCAGCGCCATGGTTTCGCCCATGGTGACGACGTCTGTGATGTGGCATGGGGTGACGGCAGCGCTATCGGCCGCCCGTTTCGGGAGGGTCACCGGTCAGTGCCTTTTCGTTCCTCGGCTGCCGCTGCCACCAGTTCGGTGACGCGCCGTGCCCGGTCTGTGAGTTGGGCAAGACTGCCGCCGGCGAATGCGTCCCCTATCAGCGGGCCGCCAAGGCTGACGGCCAGGGCGCCGGCCTGGATCCATCGGGGGGCGTCCTCGATGCTGACGCCGCCGCTGGGTATGAGTTGCATCTGCGGGAAAGGGCCGTGGAGTTGGCCGATGTAGTCCGGCCCCACGGTGGAAGCGGGAAAGACCTTGACGGCCGTCGCGCCTGCACTCCAGCCTGCGTGCAGTTCGGTAGGGGTCAGTCCGCCGGGGATGATGGGGATTCCGCGGGACACGGCGGCGTGCACGATGTCGAGGTTCATTGAAGGTGTCACAAGGAACTGTGCTCCGACGTCAAGGGAGCGTTCGGCCTGTCCTGTGGTGGTGACGGTGCCGATGCCTATCTCCGCGGCGTCTCCGAATGTGCTCCTGATGTCTGGAAGAAGATCGAACACGTCCCGGGTGGTGAGTGTGAGTTCGATGAACCGGACGCCCCCGGAGAGCAGCTTTTCAATCACGGGCGGGTATTCACTGGCGTGAGTGGTGCGCAGCACCGCTATCACCTGACCGGCCAGCGGAGGCGTCGGCTGTTGGGGGGGAGATGCGACCATAGTCTTTGTCCGTTTTTCCTTCGTTAGTCGGGCTCCGGGGGCAGAAATCCGGGAAGATTGAGCTGATCCTGCCGCGACCGCGTTGTACGGTGCGCCGCCGGAGCCCGCTCTTATCCCTGGCTGGCTACCGGTTGGGCCAGGTTCTTGGCGATGTCCCGTTCGACGTCGCGAATGTGGGCTACGGCGGCCTCGCGCGCTTCGCGTACCCGCCCGGTGACGATCGCGTCGACAATTCTGGCGTGTCCTGCGTGGGAGTGTTCACGCCGCCCGGGCAGTGCTATCACGCGGAGGGAGTATTTCAGAAGCGTCGGTTCCAGGCCGCCATAGAGGGTGGCCAGCAATTCGTTTCTCGAAGCCTTCGCAATTGTTTGATGGAGCTTGATATCCAGCCGCACGAAGTCCTCGTCGGAGAGGTCCGGATCTGCGCACTGTTCCATGATGCTCTCCAGCTCCGAGGTCAACGCGGGGGTAATTCTCTTTGCCGCCCAACCGGCCGCGTCCCGTTCCATCATCCGCCGTACCTCGAACAGCTCGGGCACGGTAAAGTCCTCGAACACGAGCAGGTCGGACTGGCCTGCGGTGGAAACGGCATTGCTGACCACGAAGACCCCGACGCCATGGCTGCTGTTGAGCAGGCCACTTGCCTCTATGCCTCGGATGGCTTCACGCATCGAACTGCGGCTCACCCCGAACTCCTCCGCAAGGACGCGTTCGGCAGGAAGTTTCTCCCCTACCGCGTAGACGCCCTTGGTGATGAGCTGCGTCAGTTGGGCGGCGACGGAGTCCGATACCCGCAGCCGCTCGACGCGCTCGATCTTGCTTGCGTATTCAGCCATGGTCTCTCCTTCGCCGCCCGGAAATGGCTCTCAGGCATATTTCATCATACTGGTCCGGTGGCCTGATCACTAACCATCAGCAGGCTTATGAACCACTCTCTGGGATTCGGGCCGGCGGGCGGCATCGAAAAGTTCTGCCGCCCACCCTTCGCACTCGCCGCAGTCGGCTGCGAAGGGTGGGCGGCGGGCACGGTGGAGTGCCCGGTTCAGTATTTCTTCGGGGGTGACATGATGCCGTTGATGTAGGCGGAGTACGTTTCCACGTTGTCCTTGGTCACGAGGTGGGTTGTGATGTTCGAAATCTTCGGGACGTAATTTCCCAGGACGACGGACTGGAACGCGGTGTCAATCATCTTGGTTCCATTGTCGACGGAGTTCACGTCCACCGAAGCTGTCAGCTTGCCGTTTCGGATTGCATCCATACCTGACAGCAACCCGTCGGCTCCGACGATGACGATGCCCTGTGAGCCGTCCCATTGTTTCAGTCCTGCGGCGTCGACTGCCTGTGAAGCGCCGAGTGCCATGTCCTCGTTCTCACCATATATGGCGTTGATGTCGGGGTGACGCGTGAGAAGGTCCTGGGCTGCGGAGAGTCCTTTGTCGCGCAGGTATCCACCGTCGGCGCTGCCGACTACCTCTATGCCAGGGTTTTCGGTCATGGCCTGGTTGAAGCCGATCAGTCGCGCTTTGGTCCAGTCGGAACCGGCGGGGCCCATGATCTGGACGATCTTGCCCTTGCCCTTGAGGGTGTCCGCGATGAACTTTCCGGCCACGTAGCCGGATTGCCAGCGGTTGTCGTAGCCGATGTTAGAGACGGTGTTGATCTGCTCGACCGGATACAGTTCGACGGGCTGGTTGAACTGGAAGATCTTGGTGCCCGCATCCATTGCGGTCTTGTAGACACCCTGCATGGTCGCGAAGTTCGCGCCCGTGCAGATGAAAACGATGTCGAACTTCCGGCTGGTCCAGGTCTGGACGGTGCTGATCTGTTGTTCAACGGCGCTGAAGTTGCCCGTGGGTGAGGACTTCTCCCACTTCCAGTTCACTCCGTACAGTTGCTCCAGTTGTGCCATCCGGGTGAAGGCGGCGTTTTCCATCTGGGTGTAGTACTCGGAAAGCACCGGGGGGGTGAAGCCGACCTGGAGGGTGCGCCCGTTGACGAGTTTCTTGACAGCGGCGGTGAAATCCGCAGTGCCTTCCTGGCCGCCGCCTCCGCCTCCGCCACCGGCCGTCGATCCGCCGGGAGGAGTTGTGCAGGCGGTGAGCAGACCGAGCGTTCCCATCAGCGCACCTGCCCCGAGGAGGTGGCGGCGCGTGGATCCTGACGTCAGGTTCTCGTTCCGGGGAGGGGTTGTTGTCATTGTATTTCTCCTTTGAAATTCAGGCTGTGGGGCGGGGATGCGGTGTTTTGGCAGGGTCGGCATTGGTGGGTCAGACTGGTCCGGTGCCGGGAATGGTGGATCAGCTCAGGGCCTGCTTGGCCACGGTCGCGGGGGCAGGTTTTTGTTGCGGGTAGTGTTCGATTTCTGCGCTGGTCTGGCGCTGCTTGAAATACGCCGTGAGACGGTCAAGAAGCACGGCGAGCAACAGGATGATTCCGGTGACTACCTGCTGCCATTCGGAGGTGATGCCGGCGATGTTCATGGCGTTGGCGATCAGTGTGATGGTCAGGGCTCCGAGTATGGCGCCGACCATCCGGCCGCGTCCCCCGGTCAGGGCTGCGCCGCCGATGATGGCGGCGGTGATGGCCAGGATTTCGTAGCCGGTTCCCAGGGTGGGGGCGACGTTGGTGGCGCGCCCTGCGAGGATGACGCCGGCCAGGCCGGCACAGCCGCCGCTGACCACGTAGGCGAACGTCTTCACGGCGGGGACTGAAATACCGGAGAGCCGGGCTGCGTCCGGGCTGCCGCCGACAGCGTACAGATGGCGCCCGATAACCGATTTGCGCAGCATCAGTGATACGAGGATGCAGAGGATGATGGCAACGATGATTGGAATGCTGATGATCCCTCCGAGCTTGACCTGGCCTCCGACGAGCCTGTATTCGGGCGTCATGTAGCGGGTGAAGGGTGTTCCCTTGGTCCAGAGGAAGAGCACGCCTCGGGCAACACCGAGCATGGCGAGAGTCGCAACAAAGTCGGGCAGCCCCAGTTTTGTGATCATCAGTGAGTTCAACAGGCCGCAGAAGAGTCCGCAGGCGATGCCTGCGAACAATGCGAGCGGGAGAATCAGTCCCTGATTGATCAGGAAGGCGCACACGCCGGCCGAGAGGCCCATGACGGAACCAACGGACAGGTCGATTCCGCGCGCGATGAGCACGATCGTCATGCCCAGCGCGAGAAGGAGCACAAAAACAGCCTGGTTGGCGATGTTCTCCCAGTTTCCGAAACTGAGGAAGGCAGGCGACACGAAGGTCATCGCGATGATGAAAAGGACAAGCAGCAAGATCAGGCCGGAGCCCGGTTTGGCGAGGAGCCTTTCGAACCGGTAACCGAGGGCAGGTGTGTTCAGGGAAGAAGACATGTCGGGCCTCACTGAGGATTCTGGGTTGCGACCGTTAAGGGGGATACCGGTCGGAGCATGGACTGCAGCCATTTTTGGGCGCCGCGGTCGAAAGCCACCGCGGCGACGATGGCCGCACCGGTCACGATCGAGAACCACAGCGGGTCGACACCGATCAGCTGCAGGCCACGGCTGAGGATGGAAAGGAAGAAGGCTCCGAGCGCGGCCCGCCAGATGCTTCCACGGCCGCCCGCCAGGGCGACACCGCCGACCACACAACCGGCAATCGCCGTGAGTTCATAACCGCCCCCGAGCCCGGGTTGGACGGAATTGAGTTTGGATGCCAGGAGCACGCCACCGACGCCAGCGACAATTCCGGAGATGACGAAGACCGCGAACTTGGTCCTGCGCACGCTGACCGCGGCCAGGTATGCTGCGTTCGGGTTGATGCCGACGGCGTAGACCGTACGTCCGAAAGGTGTCTTGACAAGCGCGACCTCCAGGATGATCAGAATCACGGCCGTGATGAGCACGCCTGTCGGGACACCGGCGATCTTCCCGCCTGCGAGGGCGAGGAAGGAGCTGTCCGTGGTGCCGGTGAGCTGAGTGCGGGCGGTAAAGACCTGGAGCACGCCTGCCCCTATGCTCAGGGTGGCTAGAGTGACGATGAAGTCACTCACCCCGAACCGGGCAACGAAGGCCCCGTTCACGAGACCGAAGATCAGCCCGGTGGCGATCCCGGCGAGGACGGCGAGTGCGGTGGGGGTTCCGTTCATGATGGCGAAGAGCGTGGCGGCCGCGCTCAGACCGATGTTGGACCCGATGGACAGGTCGATTCCGCCGCTGATCAGGACGAAGGTCAGGCCGGCCGCCAGCAGCACCGCTGAAACGGATTCGACGAAGGTGTTGTAGATGTTGTCCGGGCTGAGGAAATAGGGTGATGCGATGGCAAAGTAGACACACATGATCAGGAAGACGATCGAAACGGCGACGCCGTCAATGGCGAGTACTCGTGAAAAACGCTGGAAAATGTTCATGCTGCGACTGCTCCTCGGGTGGCCAGAGAAATGATCCGTTCGCCGAGTTCGCTGGTTTCGGAGGCTGCTTCATCCCGGCCTGTGCTCTCAAGCTCGCCGACGATGGTTCCTTCGCGCATGACGGCGATGCGGTCTGATACGCGGATCAGTTCGGGCAACTCGGAGCTGATCACGATCGCGGCTCCGCCCTGGTCCACGAATTCGTAGATCAGACGGTAGACCTCGGCTTTGGCACCGACGTCGATGCCCTGGGTCGGCTCATCGAAAATAATCAGGTCGGGCTCGGTGAAGAGGCACCGGGCGATGATGACCTTCTGCTGGTTCCCGCCGCTGAGGTTGCGGATCTTTTCCTGCACTGAGCTCGTTTTCACCCCCAGGTCGTGGACATATTTTTTGGCGGTCGCGGTCTCCTGGCCGCCGCGGAGGAACAGTCCTCCCGCGGCTGTCTTTTTCAGGTCCGAGATCGTGATGTTCCTCTTGACCGAGAAGTCCCCGAGAATGGCGTGGGTTTTGCGCTCTTCGGGAACGTAGGCGATGCCTTTCTTCCGGGCATCGCGGGGGGATCGGATGAGGGCCGGTTTGGAATGCAGGAAGATGCTTCCCGAGTCCGGGTGGTCGGCGCCCAGGACCACCATGGCGGTTTCCGTGCGCCCAGCCCCGGCGATGCCCGCCAGCCCGAGGACCTCCCCCCGGCGGACGGACAGACTGATCTCATGAAGAAGGGGGTGCCGGGTGACCGATTCCAGCCGCAGGACTTCGTCCCGGGCTCCGGTGAAGCCGTGGGCCCGCCCTTCCGCGACGATGTCTTCCCGCGCGGCAAGGTTGGAGCGCCCGACCATGAGACGGACGAGCGAGTCCGCGGTCTGCTCGGCAGGGTCCACGGTTGAGACAAGCCGACCGTCGCGGAGCACGGTGATGGTGTCCGCCAGGCCGAAGAGCTCGTCGAGCCGGTGGGTGACCCACAGAAGCGAGATGCCCTTTTGGCGCAATTGGCGCATATAGCTGAACAGTGTGAGGCGTTCGTGGTCCGCCAGCCCGGAGGTGGGTTCATCGAGGATCAGGACCTGTGTCCGGAAGGCCAGGGCTTTGATGATCTGGACGACGTGCTGTTTCAGGGCACCGAGGGCCTCAACCGGGACTTTGATGTCGTGGTCGGTGAGGCCGAACTCGTGCGCGAGTTCAAGGACCCGGGTGCGCATTTCCTTTTCGTCGAGGACGCCGGCGAGCCGGTTCCTGCCGGTGATGATTTCGCGGCCGAGGAAGATGTTTTCCACCGCGGTGAGATTCGGGGCCAGGGATTGTTCCTGGTGGACGGTTGAGATGCCGAGGTCCTGGGCATCGCGGGGAGTGGCGATGGTGACCTCGGAGCCGGAGACCCGGATAGTTCCGGCCGTGGGGGACACTGTTCCGGAAAGGATGTTGATCAGGGTCGACTTCCCCGCCCCGTTCTCGCCGAGGAGCCCGTGGATTTCGCCGGGACGCAGGTCGATGTCGACCTCGGCCAGGGCCACGACTCCGGGGTAGACCTTGCCGATTCCCCGCACGGACACGATGGGCTGATCGGCAGGTCCGGCAGGGACACTTTGAGAGTTTTCGTTGTTGTTCATTCCAGGTGACCTCATTGTCGAGAAACGGCTTCAGAGCTGGTACCCCGGTAACCCGGTGGTCTGATAACTTGCACCGGATGGCTGCCACGGTCCAGTGGAAGGCTGCTGTCAGTCTGGGGCAGCAGGTGCTGTCGAGGACCTCGTCCCGCCGGAGGTCGGCGGGACGAGGTCCGCGCACCGCAGACAGTTCAGGCGGCGTCGATGAGTTCGAGGAATTCCTTGCTCGTGCGCACGTCGCCGTGGTTGGCCTGGATGTTGCGCAGCGCTTCCCAGTGCTGACCGTAGCCCGGCGGGTCGTCCTGGCCCGAGGGAATGGCGGCGGTGGTGTCGGCCAGGACAATAATCTTGTAGTCCTGGTTGGCGCCGTCGATGGCCGTGGCAATCTGGCAGTTGCCCGAGGAGAGTCCTGCGACGACGAGGGTGTCGGCCCCCGCGCGGCGCATGTACTCGCTCAGCGGGGTGCCGTAGAACGAGGAGAAGCGGTGCTTGCGGATCACGGGCTCGTCGTCGAGCGGCTTGAGCTCATCCACGAGCTCGTCGCCGCCGTTGCCCCAGGACCCGGGGAAGCTTTCAAGCTGACCTTCAAGGCCCCACTTGACGTCGGCATAGCCGGCGTCCTTGCCATCCGCGCGCAGGCCCCACAGGGACCAAACGACCGGGATCCCCTTTGCGCGGCAGGCTTCGAGCACGTTCTTCACCGGCTCGATGACGTCCTTGCCCTCCGGGGCACCGCCGACGCTGGGAATGTACATTGCCCCGCCGGGCTCTGCGCAGGCCTTCTGCATGTCGAGGACGAGCAGCATCGTCTTCTTTGGATCGATGGTCGGAGCAAGGTAGTGCGAACGGTCGATGACTTTATCAATGTTTTCGTAGGTGTAGTCCAGTGACGACATTTCTTCTCCTTGTTGCGGGTGCCGGCAGCATCGCCGGCGCCCATCGGTTTTCCGCGCGGCCGCGGACTTCAAGCCTCACGGGCCACCTGCCCTGCACAGAGAACTGGATGGCAGGTGATCCGGTGGTCTGAACACTACGAGAGGACCAAGATCTCTGTCAATACCTTTCCGTGATTTCTGTCACGGCGGCCGGGATGGCGCTTAACGTGCGCTGCTCGGTGCGGGGCGACCAGGGGCGGTTTCGTGTTTCAGGGTCATCCGGGATGGAGCAGTTGCGCCGATTTTTTTGGGAAGCCGGAGGCGGGGGATTGACGGGAACGGGTTCCTGGGGAAAACTTTTGGTCAGACCACCCGGTCATCGAACCAATAAATATGATCGGGGCGACCGTGACATAACGCGCGGTCTTAGTGCCGGAGGTAGTGGAAAGCCGATGAAAAAATTCATGAATGAACCGTCTGCCGCGGTCGATGACTACGTGGCAGGGCTGGTCGGCGCGCACCGGGGGATCCTGGACTGGGACGCCGGCAACCGCGTGCTTCAGCGCCGGGAACTTCCCTCGCGTCCCAAGGTGGGCCTTGTGGGCGGCGGGGGGTCGGGCTGCGAACCGACGCATACCGGTTTCGTCGGCTACGGAATGCTTGATGCCGCCGCACCGGGGCAGATCTTCACATCTCCGGTCCCGAATCAGATCGTGGCCGCCACCCGCCGCGCCGACTCGGGAAAGGGTGTTCTGCACATCATCAAGAATTTTACGGGCGAGGTCATGAATTTTGGGATGGCCCAGGAGATCCTCTTTTTCGAAGATATCCAAGTGGCCCAGGTTGTCGTCAATGATGACGTATCGATTCCCGACGACGGGGAGACCGCCGGCCGGAGGGGCCTCGGGGCCACGGTTCTTGTCGAAAAGATCGCCGGGGCCGCCGCCGAGGAAGGTGCGGAGCTGGCCGAAGTGCTGGCCCTTGCCCAGAAGGTGGTCTCCCGGTCCGGGACGTTCGCGGTCGGATTGTCCTCGTGCACTCCGCCTGCACGCGGAAAACCTGTCTACGAACTTGCCGATGCCGACATGGATCTGGGCATCGGCATCAGCGGTGAACCCGGGCGCGAACGGGTCCCGATGTCAAGCGCACAGGAAATTGCGCGGTTGATGGTCAACGAGGTCTTATCCGACATCGCGCCGGCGGAAGGCGCCGAGCTGCTCATGCTTGTCAACGGGATGGGAGCCACTCCGCACCAGGAAATGTATCTTCTGGCCGGTGAGCTTGCCGCGGCGGCGGAAGCCCGCGGCGCCCGTGTCACACGTCAGCTGGTGGGAAATTTCGTGACTTCCCTCGATCAGGCCGGAGCCGCCGTAACCTTCCTGGAACTTGACCCGGAGCTGACCAGGCTTTGGGATGCTCCGGTCCAGACAGTCGCACTGAGATGGGGACGATGAGGATGACAACCATGGAGATGAGCCTGACCAGACCGGACCTGGAGCGCTGGATCCTGGACTTTGCACACCAGATCATCGAGCAGCACGTCGTCCTCAGCGATCTGGATGCCGCCAGCGGCGACGCAGATCACGGTTCGAATATGGAGCGCGGGATGTCGGCACTGCTGCAGTCCGTGCCGGGTTGGGACAGCACGGCGCTTCCCGGGGAGTTCCTCAAGCAGGTCGGCCTGCACATCGTGTCCTCGGTCGGCGGATCCAGCGGAGCCCTCTACGGAACGATCTTCCTGCGGATGGCCCGTACCGTGGGCGACGCGCCGTCGATCAACGCCGGGCTGCTGTCGGACGCCTTCGAGGCGGCCGCGCAGGGCGTCGTTGAGCGCGGCAACGTCAAACAGGGGGACAAGACCATGTATGACGCGCTGGCGCCCTCCGTCCAGGCGCTGCGGGCGCAGTTGACGGCGAAGAAGTCCCCGTCGGAGGCCCTGCAATCCGCCGCGGCAGCGGCTGAGGCCGGTCGTGATGCGACCGCCGACATGGTCGCCCGTAAAGGGAAATCGAGTTACGCCCGCGAGAAGTCCCGGGGGTTCATCGATCCCGGCGCAACCTCTGTTGCCATGCTGATCCGGTCGGCAGCCAGGACACTCGGATAGGCCACGCATTTTCTACAAGGAGAGCTTCCCGCCGCTCTGTCCCGCGTGGATCGGGCGGGCCGCTTGCAGGGGGTGTCCCGGGGCTATCGCTCTCCGGGAACGCCCGTCGTGCGTGGGGCTCGTGGTCCCCATGCCGCGGGATTTAACGAGCGCAGCCATCCGGCCGCAGACGATTTCAAACCCTTGACATCGATATGCAAATACGGCAGAGTTCAGACCACCTGATGACCGGATGATTGGACGCGAAGGGCACGGGAGAGGACCGGAACAGTTTTCCGGCGTTCACCGGCCGTTCCGAAACTGTCCGGACGCCGGGTCTGCATGGTCGGGACGCAGAAGCCGCCCCGGATGGGCGGGGCCTTAATCCCCGTTTTGAATTCACACAATGAGAAAGGTAGCGACCCCATGAGTTTGCATGGATCCAAGATTGCCCTGTTGATTGAAGATGAGTACCAGATCCTGGAAGGCTGGTACCCGCTGCTCCGCCTGCAGGAGGCCGGAGCGGATGTCCGGGTCATCGGCAGCGGAACGAAGAACAGTTACCACAGCAAGGAGGGCTACCCGATGGAGGTCGACGCGGCCGCCGCGGACGTCAGCGCTTCGGACTTTGACGCCGTCGTTGTCCCGGGCGGCTTCGCGCCGGACAACATGCGCCTGCACCCTGAAATGATCGGTCTCGTCCGGGACATGAACGAGGCAGGCAAGCTCGTCACCGCGATCTGCCACGGCGGATGGGTCCTCGCATCCGCCGGCGTACTCAAAGGCAAGCACGCCACCGGCTACCTGCCGATCAAGGACGACGTGGTAAACGCCGGCGGCACCTGGGTTGATGAGGCTGTGGTCGTGGACGGGAACGTCATCACCTCCAGGACCCCTGTCGATCTTCCCGACTTCACCCGCGCGATCATCGCGCACATGGAAGGACGCCCGGTCGGAACTGAACACGCGACGCACAACCGCGCCACGGACCTGACCAACGACCCTGCCGGCACGCGGTACGAGACCGGGGTGGCCGTCTCTTAGCGAGCGGCCATGCCCGCGGCAGAAGCAACAGGACCGCGGGATTACGGCGGGAGGGCCGCGTTCCGGCGACCCCGGCGGCGCGCGGCCCCGACCGCACAGGCTCGATTCCCGCATCGGAGGAATCGAAATAGAGAAGGTACGGACGGCACGGGTGCCGTCATCGAACTTAGGAGAATCTCAGTGGCTACAACGAAGAAGCCTGAACCCGTTGACGTCGTCGTCGTCGGGCTGGGTGCCAACGGCGGTACGGCGGCGAAGGTCTTGAGTGAGGCCGGGCTGAAGGTTATCGGTTTTGACCGCGGCCCGTGGCTTCGCGCCCAGGAGCACTACTCCGGGGACGAGCTCAAGTTCGTCAACCGCAACTACATGTGGCCGGACCCCACGCTGTTCCCGCGGACCCTCCGGTACGCAGAAGACGAAGTGGCCCAGCCCTTTTCGTTCTCCCCAACGCCGCAGATGGTCGGCGGCGGGACGAACCACTGGGCCGGCTGGGTTCCCAGGCCCCGCGAATCGGACTTCATGCTGCGCTCCCTGCATGGCGACGTCGACGGCATGAACCTCGCGGACTGGCCGTTCCGTTACGAGCATCTGGAGCCCTACCTGACGAAGGTCGAATGGGCCTTCGGGGTTTCGGGAATCGCCGGCGCCGATAAGTACGAACCCTACCGCTCCAGGGGGTATCCCAGCCCGCCCCTGCGGCCCACCCGTTACGGGAAGCGTTTCTACGACGCGTGCAACAAGATGGGCATCAACGCGTTCCCGATCCCTCACGCGATGGTCACCAACGACCATAACGGGCGTGACCCGTTCAACAAGACCAGCTTCTGGAACCAGTACGGCGACCCGTCCGGCGCCCGGTCCAACATCCTGACAACCTTCATCCCGGACGCGTTGGCCACCGGAAACTTCGAGGTCCGCGCCGAAAGTTTCGTCCGCGAAGTGAAGATGGGCAAAGACGGGAAAGCCACCGGGGTCCTCTACGTGGATCCGGACGGCAACGAGGTCGAGCAGGACGCTAAGATTGTCGTTCTTGCATTGGGCGCCATCGAATCCGCACGTTTGATGTTGCTCTCCCGCTCCTCTCAGTTCCCCGACGGCCTGGCGAACAGCACCGGCCTCGTGGGCAAGAACGCCACTTTCCACGAATACCTCTTCGCGGTCGGCTTGTTCGACAACGAGATCGACGAACCGTTGAACGGTTTCACCGGCAACTACATCTCCGGCGGATCCCTCGAATTTTACGAAACGGACGAAAACCGCGGACACATCGGCGGCTGCATCATTTCCGCTTCCCAGACCTGCCACCCCGTCAACTGGGTCTTCCCGGGGCGCCCGACCTGGGGCGACGCGCTCAAAGACGCGGACCGAAACTACTTCAACCACGCCATGAAGATCGGCCTGATCCTGCACGACATGCCCGTGGAATCGAACCGTGTTGACCTCGACCCGACCGTCCAGGATGCCTGGGGTCTCCCGGTCGCCCGCATCACCCACCGGCCGCACGCCAACGACATCGCCATGGGCAAATGGCAGGTTGATAAGAACGCCGAGATCCTCGAAGCCGCCGGGGCCCGCAAGACGGTCCCGGTCTACCTCGACAAGATGACCGGCAATACCTGCCACCAGCACGGCACCGCCCGCATGGGCCTGGACCCTTCCAAGAGCGTGCTGAATGAATGGGGCCAGGCCCACGACGTCGAGAACCTGTTCGTGGTTGACGGCTCGGGTTTCCCGACGGCCACCGGCGTGAACCCGACCCTGACCATGATGGCCAACGCCTGGCGCTGCTCTGACTACATCGCCAATACCTACTCCAAGGGCCGGGTCGAACGGCTCGCACAGCCTGCCTGAGGGAAAGGACAGTCCTGAAATGACACTGAAATCAGAATGGGAAATCGTCGGCGAACCCGTAGACCCGGATTCGACAGAGCGGTACTTCTTCACCGAACACGAATGGAACACCGTCGAAGCGGCAACGGCCCGCATCATGCCCACAGACCACGACCCGGGGGCCAGGGAAGCACGAGTGATCGTCTTCATCGATCGGTACGTGTCGGGGATCGACTACATTTTCGCGGCAGCCGACGGCTC
Source organism: Pseudarthrobacter cellobiosi (assembly GCF_023913815.1). Lineage (NCBI taxonomy): Bacteria > Bacillati > Actinomycetota > Actinomycetes > Micrococcales > Micrococcaceae > Pseudarthrobacter > Pseudarthrobacter cellobiosi. The sequence goes on along the minus strand of NZ_JAMXBK010000016.1, from coordinate 69,239 downwards.
GGGATTCCTGAAACTCGCAGGCAAACATGCCGACGCCTGGCGGGGCCGACAATACAAGATGCAGGAACTCTACCGTGAAGGCGTCAAGGCTTTGGACGCGATTGCGCGGAACCTGGACGGAAAGAACTTCGTCGACCTTGACGAGGAAGAACAGGACCAGGTCCTGATTGCGCTCTCAGGCGCACCGAAACCAATCAAGGTCACCCTCGGTACCAAGGAACCCGTCACGACCTTCCTCCAGGGCTCATTCGATGAAAACCTTCCGTTCTTCGACACACTGTGCCTCCACACCCGTCAAGGGTTCTACAGCGACCCTGTGTACGGAGGCAACAAGGACCAGATGGGATGGAAAACCATCGGATTCCCCGGCCCGAAGTCCCTGAAGGACACCATGGACGGCACCTACGACACCACCGAGTACTTCTATGACGGCGAGTACGACTGGTACGACCTGATCCCGTACCTGAACCAGTCGGCTCCCCGCGAACAGTAACCAGAAAGACGGACCGGCGGCCCGGCATTTCCTCGAAGTGCCGGGCCGCCGGTCCGCAGACACGCCACACTCGCGAAAGGACCCAAGAGAATGAAAATAACAGAGATAAGGGCGTTCCCGGTCGGGGTGCCCCTGGAGGAGCCCCTGCGATGGGGGGCCATGGAAGTCAACGTCAAAGGAGGCATCCTCGTCCGGGTGAAAACCGACGAAGGAATCGAAGGAATCGGCGAAGCGGGTTTCTCGGCTGAGTACTTCTCAACAGTAGGTCCGCTGATCAACCAGCAGCTTGGGCCGATGCTCATCGGACGCGACCCGCTCGACATCGCCTCGATCTGGCAGGACATGCTGAACGCCACTCATATGTGGGGCCGCCGCGGCATCGAAACCTATGCCCTCAGCGGCATCGACATCGCCCTATGGGACCTTCTCGGCAAGGCCAGCAACCAGCCCGTGTACCGTCTGCTGGGAGCATCCAAGTCCAAGGTCAAGGCCTACTACGCACCGTCTCTGAAACCGACCGACGAGATCGTGGAAGAATCAATCGCCGCTGTTGAGCAGGGATTCTCCGCCATGAAGCTGCGCAACGGACCGAGCATCCGCCACGGCGTCGACATGGTTTCCCGGGTCCGCGACGCAGTAGGCCCGGACATCGACATCATGGTCGATGCCAACATGGCCTTCGACCGCCGCGAGGCGCTTACCCTCGCCCGGGAACTCGAACAACTGGGCGTCCTGTGGCTGGAGGAACCCATTCTTTCCCGGAGCCTGACCCAGTACATCGATGATCACTCCTGGCTGGCCGACCGAGTCTCACTCAAACTCGCCGGGGGAGAGTCGCTGCTCACCCGGTACGAGTATCTCGATCTGCTGCGCAAGCGGACCTTCGACGTCCTCCAGCCGGACTGCACCAGCGTCGGTGGTATCTCCGAATGCAAGCGTGTCGCTGACATGGCCAGCTCATGGAACCTCTTGTGTGTGCCCCATATCGCCTGCAGCTCCGGAACCGGGGTGGCACTGGCAGCAGGACTTCACACGATCCTCAGCTGCGAAAATGCGCCAATGATCGAATTCGACGCCTACGGCGGACCCGGCTGGGACGGCCTCCTGGAACAGCCGCTGACCGCCACCGGCGGATATGTCGAAGCGCGTGACGTTCCGGGGCTGGGCATCGAGTTCCCTGAGGGGGCCTTGGAGAAATACACCCTTACCGGTGCCCGGTTCCAATGAGCCGCCGCATCCCCTGAAACCGCGTCACGGTCCAGGGATCGCACTCGCACCAACGGAGTGCGATCCCGGAACCTGTTCGGACCGGACCCACAGATGCGACGGTATCTGCGGGCATGGCCCGTAAAAAGCTTCAGCAGAGAACACGGTAAACGATGCAGTGCCGACAGGCAGCATCGATTGGAGGATCATGAGAACGCTGCGAGTGGATGTTGCCCTGGATGCCCGCGCCGACCTCGCCGAAGGACCATGGTGGGACCAGCAACGCGGGGAACTCCTGTGGGTTGACATCTTCGCCGGCAGAATCCACATGTTCGACCCCGTCTCGGGCCAGGACCGCAGCATCGATGTCGGGCAACCTGTCGGAATGGTCGCCCGACGCCGGACCGGGGGCCTGGTGTGCGCCGTCCGTGACGGAATCGGATTCATCAACCCCGACGGGAACGCCTTCGAACTTGCCGTCCGTATTGAGGCCGAGAATCCGGGAAACCGGATGAATGACGGCGCCTGCGACCCCGCCGGCAGGCTCTGGGCCGGAACCATGGCAACCGACCTCTCCCCGTCCGCCGGAAGCCTCTACAGCATCAGCACCACCATGCACGTAGCACCGGTACTGACGGGAGTATCCATCTCCAACGGCCTGGACTGGAGCCCCGACGGACGCACCTTCTACTTCACCGACTCGACCACCCGGCGCCTGGACGCATACGATTTCAACGTCGAAACCGGGGAAATCAGCAACCGCCGGGTTCTCATTGACCTCCCCGACCCGGTCGCAACCCCCGACGGAATCACAGTGGACGCCGAAGGAACCATCTGGGTGGCCATGTGGGACGGCGGCCGGGTCCAACGGTTCAGCCCCACGGGCAGGCTGCTGGAAACAGTCATCCTGCCCGTCACACGACCCACAAGCGTCGCATTCGGTGGCCCCGACCTCAAGCAGCTGTTCATCACCTCCGCCCGGAACGGTCTTTCGCCCCGGCAGCAATCGGATGAACCGCATGCCGGCGCCATCTTTGTCATCGAACCCGGCGTGACTGGACGCCTCCCCTGGGCCTTCGGTGGATAAGACGCCGCGGTTGGCGGCAGTGCAGGGAAAGTACGGAGGCCGAGCGGTTGGCCTAGTCGTATTTTCTTTATGGTGGCCAAGGCTGGGGGTGCCGTGGAGGGGGTTTAAGGCGTCGTCTTCCCCTTCGATGCCGATGTGGCATTGATGGCCGACGCCAGACAGTGCGCGGAAGACTTTTTCCCAAGGGATATCGCCGCGTCCGGCGGAGACGGAGTCCCGGCCGCGGCGAGGTCTTCCCCGGGCAGGTGGGGACCCAACAACGTGTTGCTTCCGCTCACGGGGAGCTAAGAGTTGTGCATTTGACGTGATAGATGAGCTCCTTGAAGTCCCAGATGAAGAAGGTGGGGTCGAGCCGTGCCACATCTAAATGGCTCAGGTCCCAGCGACGACAACCAAGATACGCCCTGAAGGGATGCAATGAATGTAACGGCAGAAGGTGTAAAGTCGGCTGAACCGAAGGCGCTGGAGAGCAGCCGGCCGTTATCGGCGAAAACCGAAGAATATCTTTTGAGTGTTGTAGTGACCGATCCGGCGATGCTGCAGGAACAGTTAAGTGCCGCGATGGCCCAAGCTCAAACGCAAGCACAGAGCCGCAGACGCGGTCTCATGCTGACACGCCACAACGCAACCTTCTTTGAGGTTCAACCAAGCGCCGAGGTCGACTTCCGTACCACGCTTGAACGGGACCTATGGTCGAGAGCATAGGTGCGCCACGATCGAAAACTCGAGTTCCTGCATCGGATGCACCCCCCTGCGGCTTCACGCCGCTAATGAATAATAATTATGTCAATCTGAATCGATATTATTGCAATCTGATGCCGGAACCAGAGGTACGGAGGAAGACGACGCTTCCGGTCGGAGCCATGAAAGGGTGTCATGAAAATCGTCATCGCCGACCCGGACTTGCGCGTCCATCGGGCCGTCTTCGAAGCGGCACTCGGGCCGGACATGGTGATCTCCTGGCACAACTCATGGGATGAACCTTCGGTCCTGACCGCTCTTGAGGACGCCGACGTGTTTGTCGGATCCCGTCTGACAGCGACCATGGGAGCAGCGGGGCCCAGGATCCGGCTGGTCCACACCGCGGGGGCAGGGTACGACGGCATCGATTTTAACGCGCTCCCAATCCTGGCGGTTTGCGCGAACACCTTCCACCACGAAGGCTCGGTGGCCGAATACGTCGCGGCAACCCTGATTGCGCTTCGGCGCAACCTCATTGGCCAGGACGCCGCGCTCAGGGCCGGCATCTGGCACTCCCCGTCCTACTGCACGGACCTCCCTCAGCCCGAAACGCTCAGGGGAGCGGTCGTCACCTTGCTCGGCTTCGGTCACATCGGCGCCGCATCCTGGCAACTCCTCCAAGCCTTCGGCACCGAAGGGATCGCCATCACTCGGACCGGTTCCGTCACCGCGGACGCACACGCGCTGCGCTGGGCAGGCACCATGGAGAACTTGCATGAAGCGTTGACGGAATCTGATGCCCTTCTCATCAGCGTCCCCCTGGCGGTCAACACCACGGGAATCATCGGCCCTGCCGAACTGGATGCGCTCGGGCCCGGCGGCCTCCTGGTCAACGTCGCCCGCGGCCCCGTTGTCCAGGAAGAAGCTCTCTACCTCGCACTGAAAGATCGACGGATCGCTGGCGCAGCCATCGACGTCTGGTACCGGCATCCCGGTGCCGACGGCCGCGGAAAACCAGGTGCGCTGCCCTTCGGAAGCCTCGACAACATCATCATGACGCCGCACTCCTCGGCCGTCACCGCAGAAACCTTCCGTGGACGGTCACAGGAGATCATTGAAAACATCAACCGCCTGGCCGCCGACCGACCACTACGGAACGTCGTAATCACCGGAAGAACGAATAAGCCGGCAGGGGACCCGACACCGTGAAACCAGACTTTGTCGGGAAACCTGCCGACCTCGGAATCTGCCCGTAGCGGGCAACCACCGGCGGTCTTTCAAAAATTTGCATGCCACCGTTACGGAAGCGAATATGGCGGAAGAACTCCATTCAGTCTTATCACCTCCACCCCCACCACCGTGCTTGGAAGAGCACACAGGTCTGGGCTTCTGCGGTGATATTCAGCAGCCGACTTTATGCTCTTCAAGGGAACTCGCTCGCCCGGCGCTGCCCGGCTGATCACCCACAACACGCGACCCGATATCCATAACTAAAAGGATTCCTGTTTTCAGCGGCCAGAACTGCCATGCCAGAACTGCCATTGAGTATTTGAGGCTTTGAGCACCACCCAATCGTGCGGTTCAGCACCACCGATCGTGCGGTTCAGCACCACCGATCGTGCGGGAGAGCGCCAGTGGTGGTGTGGCTGGGAGCCACTGACGCCCTCCGTCATCGATTACACGCTGGCCAGCGCGGTGTGCTCCCTCATGTTGTAGGTGCCCGTCTCAACCCAGATCGTGTTGTGGATGATCCGGTCCATGATCGCGTCTGCATGAACACCGGAGCCGAGGCGCTGGTGCCAGTCCTTCTGCGAGTACTGGGTGCAGAACACCGTCGACGTTTCGCCGTAACGGCGCTCCATCAGCTCCAGCAGCATGCCGCGCATCGATTCTGTCGGCCGGTCCAGTAACCACTCGTCAATGACGAGCAACGTGAATGCGGCGTATTTGCGTAGGAACTTCCCGGACCCGCCGGGAGTGTCTTGAGCGGCGATCCAGGTTTCTTCGAGGTCGGGCATGCGGACGTAGTGGGCGCGGATGCGGTGCTCGCAGGCGCGTTTGGCGATCGCGCATCCCAGATACGACTTCCCTGACCCGGTGAACCCCTGGAAGACGACGTTCTGCTGCCGGGTCACGACTGAGCAGGTGCCGAGCTGGGTCAGCAACGGCCGGTTCAGGCCGCGCTCGTCGAGCAGGTCGATGCGGCGCAAATCCGCGTTCGGATAACGCAGCCCCGCCCGTCGGATCAGCCCGGCGACCTTGGAGTGCATGAAGGTGGAGTAGGCGTCATCGACGACCAACCTCACCCGCTCTTCGAACGACAGACTGATCGACAGCGTCTCGTCCTGGGTGTCGATCGCCTCGAGCAGCCTCGCTCGCGTTCATCTCCCGGAGCTTGCGTTTGGTCTCCCCGTCCAGGCGGCTCAACGGATCCCTCTGGCGTAGTAGGCGCTGCCGCGGACGTATCCGCCATCATCGCCCTCAGGCTCCTCAGGGGCGTGGCCGGTCTTGTCCTGCCCGGTATCGAGGATCGGTCTCAGGTGCGCATACCGCGGGGAGCGGATCGGCCCCCGCAGCGCGAGCTGACGGGCCGCTTCGACCCGGGCCGGGGAGAACCGGCGCGATAGCCGCAGCACTGCCAACGCCGGGTCGAACCCGGCCTCCTCGATGGAGGCTGCTTCGAAGATTTTGCCGATCACCGTCACCGTGGCCGGGCCCATCAGGGCTGCCCAGGCCTCAATCCGGGCCCGGTCCTAGGCCTGCCAACTGCGCCCCTCGGGCAGGTCCGCGTCGTTCGTCTGAAACTGATTCACCGTGCTTGCCGGCAGCAGCAGGTGGCTGGTCAGGCGCTCATCAGCCTTATAGACCTCCAGCATCGTGTCCGTGACGCGAAGGTCAACGAGAGAGCCGATGTGGCTGAAGGGGACGGAGTAGAAGTTCTTCGCCCAGACCACGTGTGCGTTCTTGTTCACCTTGCGCCGGTGGACCACGTGCTGATCTCGAACGGGGCTGCCGGCAGCGCTTGCATCAGCGGCAGTTCCTCGGTGGTGAAGACGCTCAGCCGGGACCCGGCGCGTTTCTGGAACGGTTGCCGGTTATAGGCATCGATCTGCTCATAGACCCGGGTGCGCAACTGCGCCAGGGACGTGAACTGCTCGTGCCTGAGCCCTGCGATGACCCAGGTCGCGACATGAGAGACCGTGTTCTCGACGCTCGCCTTGTCTTTCTTATCCCGAATTCGGGATAAGAAGGATTATTCCGAGGATTCCGTTATCCCGAGTTTCTGACTGCATCCCTTTGCGGAACCGGATTTTGTGACCTCATAGTCGGGATAACAATCCGGGATTACGCTGACTCACCCCAGTTCGTTTTCACATGGAGGTGAGGAAGAAGTGAAGATCCCCATTGGTGAGCTGATCTCGAAAGCCGACACCGAGATCGTCCGGCTTAACCAGGCGCCGTCGACGCTGATGCAGTATCGGTGGGCATGGCACCGGTTCGAGGTGTTCTGCTCCGATCAAAGAATGACCGAGTTCACGGACGAGGCCTTGGCAGCGTACTTGCAGTTTCTGGCCACGGAACGCACCGAGGGCAGGTTCAAGGAATGGAAATACAAGATCCTGCGCAAGACGGCCCTGGTGCTGTCAGAGGTCGACCAAACCGGCACATATGGGTGGAAGCTATCGAAGCACGCATCCCCAAACGATCGGCTCAATCACGTGTTTCGCCCTTTGCAGGAGCACTTCCAGGCGTGGCTGAGCCGCCGAGGCCTGGCCCAGGACACACAAGAGCTGTATGCAACGGTTGCGCGCCGGGCACTGGCGTCATGGCAGGGTCAAGGAATCACGGACCTCGGGAAGTTGACTGGTGCAGATGTGGCTTCCGCCCTGGTTTTTCTGGCGAAAAGCTACAGGCCCGGCAGCATGAGGACGGTGCTAACTGCCGTTCGGGTTCTGTGTCGCTTTCTCGAGGAAACCCGTGGCTGTTCGGGCCTGGCCAGGGCGGTTCCACGGATCGTTTCACGACGTGTGAGGCACGTTTCGGTGCTGCCGGCCGAGCAGATCGAGATGCTGGTGGCCTCGCCCGACCCGGGCAAGGTCGTCGGTCGTCGCGATCGTGCCATGCTGCTGCTGGGCGCGCGCACCGGGTTGCGCCCGGTCGACATCGTGGCGCTGCGCCTGAGGAACATCGACTGGCGGGACGGGCGAATCATCCTGGTGCAGCACAAAACGGGGGCGCTGCTGGTCCTGCCGTTGTTGGCCGATGTCGGCGAGGCGATTGCCGACTACCTGCTCCATGACAGGCCCGCCCTGGCGGACGATGATCATGTGTTCCTTCGGGCACACGTCCCGCACGTTGCCCTCGGACCCTCAAACGGGTTGCATTACGTATCGTCCCGTGCCTTCGGGCGGACGGGCATCGCTTCCCCGCCCGAGGCTGGGCAAGGTTTTCGGGTGCTGAGGGCATCTCTTGCGCCCAGGATGCTGGAGGGCGACACTCCGTTGCCGGTGATCGCCGGGGCGCTGGGCCATCGGGGCATTTCCTCGGCCAAGCACTACCTCGCTGCCGACGAGGAACGCATGCGCGAATGCTGTCTGGACTTTGCCGGCATCGAGCCGAGAGGGTCGCTGTCATGAACTGGTTTTCCAGCGCCCTGGCACCCCAGATCCGGGGCCTGCTGGTGCTCAAGCATGCGCTGGGGTTGCCGTATGAATCCTCGGAACGTCACTTGTTGGCGTTCGACACCCTCTGTGCTCAGCGCTTTCCGGGACAGGCCACTCTCTCGCGGGAGATGGCCATGGAATGGGTCGTCAAACGCCCGGATGAGCACGTCAACGGCCAGATCAGGCGGGTCACCCCCATCAGGCAGCTCGCCAAATACATGGTCTCAGTGGGCGAGGAAGCCTATGTCATCCCGGCGGGCATTCCCGGTCGGCAAGTCCATTACCGTCCGCACATCTTCTCCCACCGGGAGTTGCGTGCCCTGTTTGATGCCGCTGACGCGATTCAGGCGACGCCCTATGGCGGCCAGCGCCAGCTGATCATTCCGGTGATGTTCCGGATGATCTACTGCCTGGGTATGCGACCGGGCGAGGCAAGGAAGCTTCACCGCAACGATGTCGACCCGGCCCATGGGTCGGTGCTGATCCGCGAGTCCAAGGGGCACAAGGACCGGATGGTGTTCATGTCCCCGGATCTGCAGGAGTATTGCCGCCACTACGACGCCGCGATCAGCTCCTTCCACCCGGACCGGATACCGTTCTTCCCCAACCATCTGGGACATTTCTACAGCAAGGAAACCCCGGACTGCTGGTTCCACGAGCTTCTGTCCGCTGCTGGCCCGCTCATCGTGGCGAGCCCCGGTTCGCTTCCGCGACCCTATGACCTTCGGCATGCGCACGTGGTCGAGCTGATCAACCGGTGGGTGCACGCGGGCAGGAGCCCGGAGGTGCTCGTCGCCTACCTGGGCCTGCACTTGGGCCACAGCAATACGGAGGACACCTGGTACTACTTCCATCTGGCCGCCGACTTCCATCCCGAGCTGCGCGGCATCGCCAATGCAGGCATTGAATCCAGGTTTCCGGAGGCACACCATGAAATCCGATGAATTCTTCACCCTGGTTCGAAGCTGGTTGACGATCTATCTGCCCCGGTCGCGCAGGGTCAGCCCGCACACGATCAGATCCTACAAGGCGGCCTTGAACACCCTTCTGGCCTACCTTGGAGAAACCCGGCATCTGACACTGGAGCAGGTCGGTTTCGAAGCCATCACCTACAGCTCTGTGTCTGGGTTCCTCGCGTGGCTCATGGATGCCCGGCACCTGAGCGCCTCCACGGCGAACCAACGGCTGGCCGCCATCAAATCCTTCCTGTCATACTGCGCCGGGGAGGAGCCTGCTCTCGTCGCGGTCTGGTTAGACGTCAAAAGGATCCGCCCCGCACGGACACCGGAGCGGGCGCCGGACGGGTTGGGCATGGCCGCCGTTGAGGCGCTGATCCGGGCACCGGGGCAACAAACGGCCCACGGGCTGCGCGACACCACCCTGATCCTGCTGCTCTTCGACGCCGCCGCGCGCATCCAGGAAGTCCTGGACCTGACACTGGCGGACGTGAGCACCGTGCCGGGACGCGGCCAGGTGACGCTCACGGGAAAGGGGCGCAAGACCAGAACGGTGCCGATCATGGACAAAACAGGACGCCACCTGGAGCAATACCTGGATCTGTTCCACCCCGGTCCCCGTGCCCCGGAAAAGCTGTTCTTCTACACGATCCGGGTTGGCCGGCACCAGCCGATGAGCCAGGACAACGTCGCCTACCTACTCAACAAGCATGCAGGCACCGCACGGGAGCACTGCCCCGAGGTCCCCGGGCGGATCCACGCCCACCAGCTGAGGCACGCCCGTGCGATGCAGATGCTCCGCGCAGGGGTGCCGCTGCCGCATATCAAGGAATTCCTGGGCCATGCGAACATTTCAACGACCGAGATCTATGCCTCGGCGGATAACCAGATGGTGCGCGAAGCCATCCAGAAAGCCGCCGCCAGCGCTCCCGAGCCCGCCCCGATCTGGAAGGGACCCAAGGACCTGATCCTCAGACTCGCCGGCCTCAAATAGTTATCCCGAGAATCCACCGCCACCCCCCGCGGCAAGACAAGGAAAATGACAACGACTCGGGATAACGGAATCCTCGGAATAATCTTTCGGAGCCCGAACTCTGTCCGGGAGCACGGCGGCCGAGTAGTGCGCCGCCATCTCGCGGTAGGCGTCATTGAGGACGACCTCTCCCTCGCGGGGGTGGGAGATCACCCCGGTCTTCAGGTTGTCGGGCACGAGGCGTGGGACGGTGCCGCCGAAGAAGGCGAACATCGCCGCATGGGCGCGCAGCCACGACTCCTGCCGCATATCCAGGCTCGCTTCCACGAACGCATACCGGCTGAAGGGCAGGCAGGCGACGAACAAATACACCTTCGAGATCTCACCCGTGGTCGGATCCAGCAGCTGCATCGTGGGACCGGACCAGTCAACCTCAATGCTGCGGCCGGCCTTGTGACCAACCCGGGACGACGCCCCAGTCACGGCGGCATGTTCGCCATAGAGCCGGCAGAACCGGTCGTAACTCATCACCGCCTGGCCCGCCCGACCGCAGTCGTCGACATGCTCCTGGTGCAGCAGCTTCAACGTCACCCCGACCCGGGCCAGCTCGGTGTGCACCCGGGCCCAGTCCGGCTGCGCGAACACGCTCTGGCGGACCCCGCGGCCGGGAAACAACGCCGAATACACCTCGGCCTCCGACAGCTCGGCGACGTCATCCCAACCGAGACCTGCCAGCTCCGCCGCATCGAGGACCGCCTGAATGCTGTGCCGGGATATCCCATGAGCGGACTCAATTGCTCTTCGCGACAGGCTTTGATTACGCAGCTGCAACACCAGCTTCGCCTTGATCTTCCGTACCATTGCCGGTACTCCTTCCACCACGTGGCCGTCACCTGGTGGAAGGAGCTTTTCAGGTGGTGCTCAACCACACCAACAGTGGTGCTCAACCACGCCAGTCGCGCTACCGGGCAATGGCGCTCACCCGCACCACAGGTGGAGCCCACAAAAGCAAATATTCACTGCCACGCCGGCCGAACCATCGGAGGCCGGTCCACAAGATCGACCTGAAGCGCTCACGGATACTTCAGAGGGGTCCGCCGATTCGTTTGACCACCTTGCCAGAAAAGGATCGAACCTTATTCAGCGACAGCACAGACCAACACACCCGGCTGGGTAACCCAAGTCGGCGGATGGTTTTCTTAGCCGCCTGTCCTGACATTGCCCACCCCGGAATTCTCGTGCGGAAGGTCTTCGGTTCCGGCCGGGCGGCCTTCCATGTGTGCGATGATCGCGCGGGTGAAGTCGGGAAGATCGACAGGGGTCCTGGAGGTGATGACGTTCCCGTCCACGACCACAGCCTCATCAACCCAGGTGCCGCCGGCGTTTTCCACGTCGTCCTTGATCGGCAGGTAGCCGGTGGCGTGCTTGCCTTTGAGTACGCCGGCGGATGCGAGGACCCATCCGCCGTGGCAGATCGCGGTGACGAGCTTGCCTGCCTCGTTCATGTCCCGGACGAGACCGATCATTTCAGGGTGCAGGCGCATGTTGTCCGGCGCGAAGCCGCCCGGGACAACGACGGCGTCAAAGTCCGAGGCGCTGACGTCCGCGGCGGCCGCGTCGACCTCCATCGGGTAGCCCTCCTTGCTGTGGTAACTGTTCTTCGTTCCGCTGCCGATGACCCGGACATCCGCTCCGGCCTCCTGCAGGCGGAGCAGCGGGTACCAGCCTTCCAGGATCTACTCATCTTCGATCAACAGCGCAATCTTGGATCCATGCAAACTCATGGGTCGCTACCTTTGTCATTGTGTGAATTCAAAACGGGGCCCCGGTGCGCGCCTCGCGATCTTCGGGGGGTGCCGGCCGGGGCCTTTCCCTGCCCTCCGGTGCATCGAATCACCTATTTGCCGTCAGACTGGCGCCGTTGGATAATTACCCTGCGAGCCGCGTCCTGTCCGGTTACCTCTTCAAAGGTTGCAGCTCACCCTGCGCTTCCGGGCCCAGGGCGCGGGGGCTTCGAGAAGCGCCGGGCTTGTTTCTCCTATTTTTCCATGTATCGCGGATCCTCTGCCTCAGGCTGAGCCCGGCGCCGGACGTGAAGTAAACGGCGACGAGAATCAGGGCTCCCTTGATCAGGAGCTGTCCTTGGACAGGCATGCTGATCAGGTCCAGGATGTTGGAGATCGTTCCGATGAGCAGGCCCCCGAAGACAGCTGCAAGCGGTGTACTCGTCCCGCCGAAGAGGGAAGCGCCACCGACCACTGCCGCGGCGATGGAGTTCAGTGCAAGTTCGCTGCCTAACAGCGAGTTGCCCGAGCGCAGCTGGGCCGCCAACATCAAGCCGGCTAGGCCGGCCAGCATGCCTGACAGTAGGTAGGCGGTTATTATGTCTCTGTTGACCGGCAGTCCCGAGAGGCGTGCTGCCTGGGGATTGCCGCCCAGTGCGTACAGTCTCCGGCCGAAGATGCTCCACCTCATTAGTGCGGCGGCGGCTAGAGTCACCACCACGAAGATGATGACTTCGGAGCGAAACGGGCCAATCGTACCGGCGAAGATGGAGACGAAGCCGTCGTTGTTAATGGGTACCAAAGTGCCGTTTTGAACGAGGAACGCAACGCCCTGCACGACGCTGGTCATGCCCAAGGTTGCGATGAAGGGTGTGATCCTTCCATAGACAACCAGCAGCCCATTGAGGAGTCCTACGGCGGAACTGACGGCAATGGAGATGACGATAACCGCCGCTACGGGGAGGCCGTCACGCAGAAGTACCGCCGTCATCACTGTCGTCAACGCTGTTGTGGCGCCGACCGAAAGGTCGATTCCGGCTGTCACAATGACGAGAAACTGACCGACGGCGACCACCGATAAGACGGCGATTGTCAGAACGATACTGCTGATGTTGCGGCTGGTCAGGAAGTAGGGGGAAATCACGGATCCTGCAATAAGGATCGCGGCCACGGCCATCAGGAGAACGCCCTTGCTTTTCACGGCTCCGAGGAGGGGCGTAAGGATGGGTTCACCGGTATACGGTCGTTTCGCCGCTGTTTCTACTGTTTTGATCATCAAATTGACTCCATTGTCATCACTGTCAATGCTTTGGGATGGACGGCCGTAGGTGGGGATGGGCCGCTACCTGAGCAACGACATCACTTGGTTGAGATCCGTATCGTGCTGATCAAACTCAGCAACGACGGCGCCGTTTCCCATGACGTAGATTCTGTGGCACATGAGCGCCTCTTCAATTTCGGAGCTGAAAACGATGACTGACCCGCCGGCATCCAGGAACGCGTTGATTTCCTTATAGATGTCTTCGCGGGCTGCCACATCGATTCCACGGGTCGGCTCACTCAGCAACAAGACTTTTGCCTTGGCCGTGAGCCACTTTCCTACGACGACTTTTTGCTGGTTACCGCCGCTCAGACGTCCGACCTGCTGGCCGCTGCCTTGACACTTTACTTTCAGGGTTTTGATGGCCTTGTCGGCTATCCGTTTTTCCAGTTTCCGTTGCAGCCAACCGTGGGGGGCGATCATCCGGAGATTGGCCATGGAGAAGTTCTCGCTCAGGTCCATATTGAGGACCAGGCCTTGGGTTTTCCGGTCATCGGGCACCCATCCGACTCCGGCAGCGATGAGCGCGCGGGGATGGACTGACCGTAATTTCTTTCCGTCAACGTAAACGTGGCCTGACGAGAATTTGCGGTCGCCGAACAGGCAAGCGGCAAGTTCAGACTGACCGCTGCCTACCAGTCCTGTCACGGCTATGGATTCTCCCGGCCTGACCCTGAGCGTCACGTTGTCAAGAAGCTCCGGATCGCTCAGATTCAGGACCTCGAATGCAGGGTGAGCGCCGTCCGGATGGCGCTCACCCTTCGCCCGCGCAAAGTTCCATTTTTGCGAGGGCTCAAGCAGGGGTTCGAGTGACGGGTCCTGCGATGGTTCCAGGGAGCTGACCGGGTCCGAGCCGAGCATCTTCCGCACGGCATCCTGACGAGGAAAGGAAGCGGCTTTCTCTGTCATCACGTGCTTGCCGTCACGCAGAACCATGATGTGATCGCAGATTTCGTACATCTCGTCTATCCGATGCGAAATGTAGATGATCCCTGTTCCCTCCTGCTTTAGTTTCCTGAGGAGTTCAAACAGTTTGGCAACATCGGGTGCGGGAAGCGTTGCTGTCGGTTCGTCCAGCAGCAGTATTTTAGCTTTCTGCCTCAGCGCCTTAGCGATGAGTACAACCTGCTTTTGAGCCGCAGTTAGAGTGTCGGCCGGAGACCGGACATCGATATCGAAACCCAAGGCAGTAATGGCGTTTCGGGCTTCCTGGTAGAGGGCTCGACGGTCCAGGACCGCACCCTTGTGCGGCAGGTTTGATAGGCAGAGGTTCTCTGCCACGCTCATCTGAGGGACGAGAATGATTTCCTGGTGAATGGTGGCGATGCCGGCGTTTTGGGCCTCGTGGGTGGAGCGGAAATCTGCTGGCGCACCGTCCAGGAAAATCAGGCCTTGGGAAGGCTTTTCAACCCCTGAAATTATTTTGATCAGCGTCGACTTCCCTGCCCCATTCTGCCCCAGGAGTCCGACTGCTTCTCCGGCGCGGACGTCAAGATCAATGTCTGTCAGTACCTGAACGTCCGCATACTTTTTGGATATCCCCCGAAGGGTCAACGCAGGGGTGTGCGGACCAGTTAGTTCATGCATGTTCTCATCTCCTCACCGAGCTGTCAGATTTCGGTCTAGTGTCTGATTTCAGTAGTCCGAATCGCTTTTGTAGTACGAGGAGGCGTTTTCGTGCGTGATGAGGGTGGGTTTTACGAAGAACTTGTTACCGGGGCAGGCTGCGTTCTTGTCTTCACCTTTCAGGGCCTTCTCCAGCATCTGCGCCGCGATGATTCCCTGTTGCGCGGGAAGGTTCGCAACTGTAGCGATGACCGGGGAGTTCGGTTCCTCCTTCATCTGCTTGACCACCTTCATCTGCCCGTCATAGCTGGCAATCGCGACCTTGTCCTTGCCCCACATGTTCACTGATGTAAGGGCCTGCTGAACGCCAGGCAGCATGGAATCCGTGCCGACGAACATGCCGTCCAGATTCGGGTTGCCGGTTGCAACGGATCTGACCGGCGCAACGGCCGTATCGGCCGCCCACTTCCCGTAAACATTCTCGAGGTACTGTGCCGGGGGAGCGCCTGCAACGGAGGCATACCCGGCCTTGAAGCCTTCCTCACGGTTAGCAGAGTTGGTGTCTCCTGGAAATCCGAGGACCAGAAGAATTTTGGCGGGTTTTGTTGCTCCGTTCTTTGCCTTCATTACCCGTGCCATCTCGGCGCCGACCAGACCGGCGTTAACCTTTTCGTCTTCCGTCACATAGCAGTAGCTGTCAGCCAGCAGTTCGGGCTTGACCCCAGCGTTGACCAGGACAAAGGGGATTTTTTCATCCTTTAGCCGGGAAAGATTGCTTGAGAGCGCCTGCGGATCGGTCGGATTGATGATCAGGCCGTTGACGCCTTTGGTGATGAAGTTGGACAGTTGCGAATTCTGGGTTACCGGGTCGCCGCCGCCACTGACTACTTCAAGATCGTATCCAAGTTTTTTCGCCTCATCGGTCGCTCCCTTGGCGTTCACCTCGTACCAGCCATTGCCGAAGTTTCCCTGGGCGAAGCCGATCTTTGTCGGGCCTGCGTCTCCGGACGGACCGGTGGCGCCTCCGCCGCAGGCGGTTGTCAGCAAGATCGGAATCGTGAGTAGGGCGATTTTTGTGCTCAGCCGGTTGGCCGCTCTTGTTCGGACAGACATTGTGACTCCTTCGTCATGTGTGTGATCTTCTGTGCTGCAAGCAGGGAACTGCTTGCAGTCCTTGCAGCAGGGCCGCACGGGGACGGCGGACCTGCTGCAAGGACAGGTGGTTTCCGGATCAGAACCCAGGGGCGTCCGCGTTGCTGGGAGTCTTGTGCTGCCCGACGATTTCAGGGAAGCGGCGCTTGATGTACTCTGCGGCGCGTACGGCGACGGCCTGGAGCGTGCTGGTGGGGTTGACTGCGGCGCCGGTCGTCAGGGAGCTGGCGTCCGTGATGAACAGATTGGGTACGTCCCAGGTCTGGTTCCACTTGTTCGTGACGGAATCTTCCGGTGTGTTGCCCATGCGGCAGGTGCCCATGATGTGCCAGCCCGGGGGAGGGCCGTCCACTCCTCCGATTCCGGTACTGGCACTGTCGATGACGGTGCCGGCCGCCTGAGCCGCTTCATGGGCGCGGGCGCGTCCCCATTCGATCAATTTGCGGTCATTGTCGTGGAGGTCATAGTGAACTTGAGGAACCGGGAGCCCGGATGAGTCGACGACGTCGTTGTCGAGTGTCACGCGGTTGGTGGCGACAGGAAGGTCCTCTCCCTGGACGTAAACAAGTGCATGCCGGGCAAAGTGATTATTGAAGAATTCCCTATGGTTCTCGCCCCATGGGGCCATATTGCCTGTGTTGGTTCCCAATGCACTGTTGGCCGGTCCCAGAGCGGTGCCGACTTGCAGCGAAAATCCGTTGACGAAGCCGCGATCCGTCTTCGTGTTATAGAACTCCTGGGAATATGAAACGGCCGGTTCCGGTCCCTTGAATCCGTCGAGGGGCTCGTCGAACCAGAAATCTTCGAAGGACCAGCTGTGGAACATCAGGTGCCGTCCGACCATGCCGTTGCTGTTTGCGAGACCGTCGGGGTGGCCGGCTTGTGCCGACATGAGAAGCAGCCGGGGGGTGCCGATGGCGTTTGCTGCCATAACGACGATCTTTGCCTTCACCTCATGACGTTCTCCGGTGAGGCGGTCGATGTAGGTCGCGCCGGTTGCCTTACCGTCTTTTACGTTGACGCGCTCGACGCGGGCGTTGGGGCGCAGGTCCACCCCGTTGCGGATGGCTTGGGGCCAGTAGGTGACATCAGTGGATGCGATGGATCCGCGGGGGCAGCCCCCGAGGCAGAATCCGCAGTCGTTACACGCAAGCCTGGTGTCTTTTTCTCTCGTCAGGATGGCGTTGTCGGCAGGCCACCAGTGCCAACCCAGTTTGTCGAATCCGGCACCCATCTTGTTGCCGATTTTGCCGCCCTTGCTGGCTGGCCCCCAACCTTCAGGCCGCGGGGGGTTGCCGGGGTCGCCGGTTCGGCGGGCGACGCCGATCTCGGCGTCGTTGATGGCGTAGAAGGGCTCAAGGTCCTCGTAGCTGATGGGCCAGTCAATGGTGCCTTCAACGCCGTGCTCGGTGCCTTTGCGGAAGTCAACGGGCTTGAAGCGCGGCCAGGCCCCGGCATAATGCAGGGTCGACCCGCCGACACCGTTCATCATCATCGGTGCCGCGTTTCCGGTGGTCGGGTAGTCCTCCGGAAATTTCCGGACGTTTGAGTGCCAATCCCAGGACCGGACCCGTTCCAGCTCCCATGAGTCATACATGTGCGGATGGTCCAGGGGGTGCAACCAGTCGCCCTGCTCGAGACAGATCACCTTGATACCGTCGTCGCTCAGCCTCTTACTGACGGCGGCGCCGCCGGCGCCGGCCCCGATCACCAGCACGTCGGTTTCATTGCTTCTTTTCATGCTTTGACCTGGCTTTCCTCGAGGGGCGTTGCGTTGGACTTGCGTAGGTTCTCCGGGATCTCCACCGGGCGTACGTCTTCAGTTCGTGTGTAGGTGCCCGTAACCCGGCTGAGCAGCTTCTCGTCCCACCCCTCCATCGTGTCCGAATAGCCAAAGGGCTGCGGGGAGTTTCTCAGGTCTTTGCCGGCTTCAAGATTCTTGTTGATGGCAGTGATGACGGCGGGACGGGAATAGTAGGCGTAATACGTCATGTCCCGGATCCTTGCGAAAAGGAACTCCTCCGTCCTTTCCATCGTCTTGAGGGTCTCCACCTGGTCTGCCCGCGAAGATCGGACAAACTCCTCACCCAGAGCATCAAGGCGTGCTCTGAACTCCGACTCGCCGATGAAGGGAAACCACTTCGGCTCCTGGCTTTCCGGCGCGATATACCGGCGGAAGAACGAAACCACGTCGACCTCGCTTGGGGCCGGAAACCCTTCTCCGCCAGGTATTAGTTGGTCGGCTATCGCGTTCAGCACTGAAGTCTGCGTCGGAGTGATCCCAATCCCCGGCAGCCAGCCTCCGATAGGTGGTTTCTCGGCGCGGAACCGTGAACGCGGATCGCGTTCGGCACTGGGCGGCCGGTTGGTGTTCAGCGTGATATCCATGTGTTGCTTCCCTTCTCGGGTCGGGGACTGGTGCACCATTCCCACGACGAAATCGTTTGAGTGCGGTTTTGGACTGGCCGTCGCCAACGAATGTTGACGGTCAGCACTGGAAGGTGAGGAGCCATGCCGGCCATGGACTCCGAAAGCACCTGCTCCCAGCAGAGCTAACTTGCGCCTCGGTTCGGCCCATGAGGCCGCGAAAAGAATGCGCATGCGGAACGACAAAGGTGGCAATCGTTTCGTAGAGGGCGCGGGGAAGCCATTTTTTGCAGAAAAACCTTGGGGAAGTCTTCGTCTCTACTTTTAGGCGAATTGCTCGCCTTGGTCATCATGTGGTCTGACAATCCTGTGACCATTGTCACCGGGTCATCGGGTGGTCTGACTATCTCACAAGGTTTTTCGTTAGGTCAAGCATGTTTCCGACGCAGAATAACTAACCGGATCGAACCCATGGACCTGTTCTCGACTCCATGGATGGAGACGCCGGTTTGCCGGACGGCTGCCCCACAAACCGCTACGCGCACTCTCGATTGATTGGTCGAATACGGCTGCGCGGGGCTTCTGTGATGAGTCACTGCGGATGCTTGACGGACACCACAGCCCTGTGGGAGAGTCGCCAGAGGTCAGGACACCTGATAAGTGAGATAACCCCCGCTGGCCCTGTGGTTGCCTTTCAGCCCGAAGAGCACCGCATGCGCCGTAGAGAACACCGAGAGAGGTTGGATCCCTTGAGTGAGGCGATCAGTGCCCCCGATATTAAGCCCCGGAGCCGGGTCGTTACTGACGGAATCCACGCCGCGCCGGCGCGCGGCATGTTCCGGGCGGTCGGCATGGGGGATGACGACTTCGCCAAACCCCAGATTGGCGTGGCGAGCTCCTGGAATGAAATCACTCCCTGCAACCTTTCCCTGAACCGTCTGGCCCAGGGCGCCAAGGAAGGCGTCCACGCCGGCGGCGGCTTCCCGATGCAGTTCGGCACCATCTCCGTCTCCGACGGCATTTCCATGGGCCACGAAGGCATGCACTTCTCGCTGGTTTCCCGCGAAGTCATCGCCGACTCCGTGGAAACCGTCATGCAGGCCGAGCGCATCGACGGCTCGGTCCTCCTCGCCGGCTGCGACAAGTCCCTGCCCGGCATGCTCATGGCAGCCGCCCGCCTGGACCTCGCCAGCGTCTTCCTCTACGCCGGCTCCATCATGCCGGGCTGGGTCAAGCTCGAGGACGGCTCCGAAAAAGAAGTCACCCTCATCGACGCCTTCGAAGCCGTCGGTGCCTGTGCTGCCGGCAAGATGAGCCTCGAAGACCTGACCCGCATCGAAAAGGCCATCTGCCCCGGCGAAGGCGCCTGCGGCGGCATGTACACCGCCAACACCATGGCCTGCATCGGCGAGGCCATGGGCATGTCCCTCCCCGGCTCCGCCGCCCCGCCCTCGGCAGACCGCCGCCGTGATGAATTTGCCCGCAAGTCCGGCGAAGCAGTGGTGAACCTGCTCCGCCTCGGCATCACCGCCCGGGACATCATGACCAAGAAGGCGTTCGAAAACGCCATCGCAGTCACCATGGCCTTCGGCGGCTCCACCAACGCGGTCCTGCACCTGCTCGCCATCGCCCGCGAAGCCGAAGTCGAGCTGACCCTTGACGATTTCAACCGCATCGGCGACAGGATCCCGCACCTGGGAGACCTCAAGCCCTTCGGCCGCTACGTCATGACCGACGTCGACAAGATCGGCGGCGTGCCCGTCATCATGCGCGCACTGCTCGACGCCGGCCTGCTGCACGGCGACTGCCTCACCGTCACCGGCAAGACCGTGGCCGAGAACCTCGCGGCCATCAACCCGCCGGACCTCGACGGCAAGATCCTCCGCGCGCTGGACAACCCGATCCACAAAACCGGCGGCATCACCATCCTGCACGGTTCCATGGCGCCCGAAGGCGCCGTGGTCAAGAGCGCAGGGTTCGACGCCGATGTCTTCGAAGGCACCGCCCGCGTCTTCGAGCGCGAGCAGGGCGCCCTGGACGCGCTGGACAACGGCCAGATCCAGAAGGGCGACGTCGTCGTCATCCGCTACGAAGGTCCCAAGGGCGGCCCCGGCATGCGGGAAATGCTCGCCATCACGGGCGCCATCAAGGGTGCGGGCCTGGGCAAGGACGTGCTGCTGCTGACCGACGGACGCTTCTCCGGCGGAACCACCGGCCTCTGCATCGGCCACGTGGCACCGGAAGCTGTCGACGGCGGCCCCATCGCCTTCGTCAAGGACGGGGACCGGATCCGCGTGGACATCGCGGCCCGCAGCTTCGACCTGCTGGTTGATGAGGCCGAGCTCGAATCCCGCAAGATCGGCTGGGAGCCCCTCCCGGCCAAGTTCACCAAGGGTGTGCTCGCCAAGTACGCCAAGCTGGTCCACAGCGCCTCCACCGGCGCATACTGCGGCTAGAAATGTAATCTTGAAACGGCCACTTCGGCTGCGCTGATGGTTTCGATCTCGGGAGAAGCACTCGGAGTTTAGGAGGGACCGAGGCCAGCCGCCCAAGGAATCCTCCTGCTCGTGCGGGTATGTCGGAGGAGCTGTCCCGCCGGCCCTCCCATCTGGACTGGTCTGGGGCCGCGACGAGTGCGCCGATCTCGGGCGGGGTCAGGAACGTTACGATGCGCTTGTCGAACCGCTTCGGGGGGATGGCGAGAACGCGCTGGATGAGCAGTCCATGCTCGGGGTGACGCAACGCGGCGTAGGAGATCAGTGAGCGGATTGCTGTCAGTCGGACGTTCCGGGTCCTGACGCTGTTGCCTCTCGTGATCTCCAGATGCATGAGGAATCCTGAGATCATCGTCGCGTCCAGGTCTTCCCAGTCCAGCTGGGAGGGTAGCTTGCCGGTCCGTGCGTGGATGAACTCCAGGAGCAGCTTCAGGGCGTCGCGGTAGCCCGCGATGGTCCGCGGGCTGGCTTGGCGCTGTTGGGCGAGGCGATCGGTGATGAACATCTGCAGGGTCGGTGCGATGAGGGTCATGAGCGCACCGCCGTCCAGTCAGTATCCTGGCGAGCTGCTGCCAAGGACAGCAGCTCCGGTGCTGCCGAGAGGTACCAGTAGGTGGATGCCGGTTCACGGTGGCCCAGGTAAGTCGATAGCCATGGAAGCTTCGCCTGGACGTCCTCGCCGGTGCGATACCAGCGCAGCAGGGTGCGGACGGCGAAAGTATGGCGCAGATCGTGAAGCCTCGGTGCCGAAGGCGCCCCGGCACCGATGCCTGCCGCATTGATCAGCTGCCGGAACGTCTGGCTGACGACCGCGTAGCTAAGGCGTTTGTGGGTCTGAGACACGAAGAAGCTTGGACCCTCCGGTCGTGGTTCGAACTCGTCGCGGAGTTCACCGTATGCGGTCAACGCCTGCATGGTGGTGCTGTGAAGTGGAACCAGCTGGGATTTCCCGAACTTAGACTCGCGGATCAGCAACAGGCTCTCGGACCAGTCGATGTCGTTGCGGTCAAGCGTGATGGCCTCACCGATCCGCAGACCACCTGCCGCCAGTAGCCCAAGCAGAGTCTCGTAGGTCGCGGCCCGTAGCGGTGAGCGGACCGAGATCCGTGTCTGGTCCATCAGCGCCTCGATGTCAGCAGTGGAGTAGATGAACGGTGGGCGCCATCGCTGCCGGTACGGCATCAGACCCAACGGCGGAATCTCCGTGCCGGGGTAAATGCCTGCCAGGTAACGGGCGAACCCTCGGGCTACCGTCATCCGCCGCGGCCCCGCGGTGGACGCCTGGCTTGTCGGCTTTTGCTCCGCCCATTCCAGCGCCGACTTTATCGTCACCGTGGATGCTCCGTGAGCGTACAGATACGCCACGAAGCCCGGCAACAGCCATCGGGCCTCAGCCATTTCATGCCCGAGCGAACGACGCAGTTCCAGGTAGTCCGCGAGGTCCTGCTCCAGCGCCCTCACCGCGCGGCCCCCGGCCACGGCTGGGCAACCTGGCGCAGCGCGACCAGGTCCACCGTGGCATAGAGAGCGGTCGTGGCCAGATCCTCAGCAGCGCCCTGATCGTCGGTTCCACGGCCTTGATTCCGGAGTCCTGCGGCGCACGCACATAGGTCGGCGGACCATCGGCACTGACGGCTTTCGCGACGGTGTTCCGGGAAATACCCAGCCGTGCCTATCGACCTCATCGATTCACCCTCGGCAAGATGCAACCGCCGAATAAGCGCCCAATCCTCCACTGTGATCACCCACCCAATCGTTTGGAACGAGTGGCTCAGTTTTCAACCGTCACAATGGCTCAGTTTTCGACCGTCACCGACAAAAAGCAGGCAAGCGACCCGAAAGATCTGAAAAACGACATTTTGATGTTGGCCACCAAAGACATCGATGAGGAACTGGAGCCGTGGGAAAACTCGTCCGGCCTTGATTGCGGTGTTAGTGACGCTAAATGGACCGTGACGTTCGCCGAACCGGAGATCGACTACGGTCCGTTGGAAGGACAGGAGAAAAAGGGCACACCGCCTTCAAGGCGAAGGCCTACTATTTCGTGCCCTGCACCAACGGAGAAGTTTTGCGGCAGGACATGGACTGGCAGTTGGTCTTGGGGCGAAATCCCGAGGGCACGGAATGGCGGATCTATCAGTGGGGTCGAACCCCCGTAGGCAAAGCTGCCTTCGTCCAGCAGTAAGGACAACGGCCGCCGCTGCAATCAAACCCACTATGCAGCACCTGTCGAAGGGAATACGGGCCCCACTATGTCTCGCAAGTGACTGCCACTTCCATTAATTACAAGCGAAATTGTGAGACAGTGGCGATGTTTTGGGTGGGCTACATTCCATCAATTGTTTGCCTGCTGAGGATCTCGTATATGAGGCACATGGCTGCCGCGTCGCGGACCTCAAAAGGAGCCGCATACGAAATGGTGATTTTTTGCCCCGCGGCTGCGCTGACCCGCCCATACACCCATTCGCGCAGGCCTGCCATAAGGTGTTCTGAACCGTTCCAGGGCGAGTCGATGACGAGCCGGTCGGGGACGAGCAAGCTGATTATTGCGGTCACTGCCGATCCGAGGTTCTTGCCGATTCGGCGAAGAGTGACGGCGTGCTTGTCCTTCTCCGATTCGGGAAAAGTGCTGGCATCTCCGACAGATTGGAGGCAAGAGTTGCTGCCGCAAGAGCATACCGTCCAAGCCGCATCGGGGACCGGTGAGTGCCCGATGTCTGTCGTCGTCCAGCGGACAAGATCGTTTGTGACAAAGGCACAGGAGACCCTTTCACCGACGTGTAGGTAAAGCAGGCCTGCCGCATCGGCGTTGTTGTTCCTTGCCACTTCGGATACAGCCTTCGCCTCAAGAGTCGAATAACTTCGGATCGTCATGTTGGTGCCCGGATCAAGGCGTCCCACCAGCGCTAAGACGTCGTCGTTTCCTGTCAGCCCTATGCCGACGATCCTCATTGACGTTCGCTTTGATGCCTCCGCCAACTGCTCTCCAGCTGCTGACAAGTCCTTGATGCTGGGGGTGCCGCTTTCTGGCGCGAGTGACGTCTGCGAAATGCTCTGACCCGCCAGATCGTAAAGGCCTACCTGAGTTCCTTCAGGGGATACGTGTGCCCCGAGAACTCCAAGGGAACCAGGGGAGAAAGCAAATCGGCCAGCGGGCCGGCCCCCAGTGGAGGGGGCATGCAAAGTTGGGGCGATGAGGCCGAGGCCCTGCAGATTGTCCAGCCTCTGTATTGCAGTGCTGCGAGACAACCCTGCGCTGGAACAGACTTGGGCAAGGGTCAGTTGTTCCCCGCTCCGGAAGAGCTGGAAAACTTCGCCGGCTGTGGCTTCCCTGCGGCGTCCCACAATTTTTAGTCCTTGGTGCTGAAGGCGGCGTCGAAGGAGGTGTTCGACGGCGGGAAGTCGAACTTCTTCAGGGCTGCGAGGGCTTCGGGGGCGCCGTGGAGCCGGTCCATACCTGCGTCTTCCCATTCGACGGAGATGGGTCCGGTGTAGCCGATCGCGGCGAGGGCCCGGAAAGACGATTCCCAGGGGACGTCGCCTCGGCCGGCGGAGACGAAGTCCCAGCCGCGGCGGGGGTCGCCCCAGGGCAGGTGGGAGCCCATGACGGTGTTCCGGCCCGTGGGGCGGAGCTTCGTGTCCTTGCAGTCGACGTGGTAGATCCGGTCCTTGAAGTCCCAGATGAACGAGACGGGGTCGATGCCCTGCCACATGAAGTGCGACGGATCCCAGTTCAGGCCGAACGCTTCACGGTGGCCGATCGCTTCGAGGGTGCGGACGGTGGTCCAGTAGTCGTAGGCGATTTCGGAGGGGTGGACTTCGTGGGCGAACCGGACGCCGCATTCGTCGAAGACGTCCAGGATGGGGTTCCAGCGGTCGGCGAAGTTCTGGTAGCCGGCCTCGATCACGGCGGCGGGGACGGGCGGGAACATGGCCACGTACTGCCAGATGGAGGAACCGGTAAATCCGACGACGGTGTCCACGCCGAGTGCCTTCGCCAGCCGGGCGGTGTGTTTCAATTCCTCGGCGGCGCGTTGGCGGACGCCTTCGGGGTCGCCGTCGCCCCAGACCTTCGCGCCCACAATCGCTTCGTGCCGGAAGTCGATGGGGTCATCGCACACGGCCTGGCCCTTGAGGTGGTTGGAGATGGCCCAGACCTTGAGGTTGTACTTTTCCAGGACGGCGAGCTTGGACTCGACATAACCGGGTTCGTCCCAGCGCCAGGCGTCCAGGTGGTCCCCGGACACGGCGATTTCGAGGCCGTCATAGCCCCAGCCGGAGGCCAGGCGCGCGACTTCCTCGAACGGGAGGTCGGCCCACTGGCCGGTGAACAGGGTATAGGGGCGGGGCATGTCAGGCTCCTTCAGTCTGCGGGACGGTGGCGGGGCCGAGGCTCAAGCCCGACGGCCCGGTAGCACTCGTCAATCAGTTCCATTGTTTGGACGGCATCGTCACTGTCGGTGGGCATCGGGACTCCATGACGCACCAACGCCGTGAACGCCTCGAGCTGGTAAGTGTAGGAAGAACGCGTTCCGAGGTGCTCCACGCGCTCGCCCGCGGCTGTCTTCACTAAGAGTCGGTCATCGATGTGCGGAAGAACGAAATTCGCCACCGTGGCCTGACCCTTGCTTCCGATGAGGCGGTAGGTCATCTCACGGCCCTCTCCAGCCATGTGGCACCGCGCCGATGCTGTTACTCCTGACGGGTACACCAGATTGGCATTTACCCATTCGTCCACGCCCGGCAGCCCGGCACGTTCGCCGCCGCGTGCATCGACCAGCCGGGGTTCGCCACCTGCCCAGGGCGCCATCGCGCGGACAGCGTGCAGGCTGTAACAGCCCAAATCCATCAACGCACCGCCAGCCAAGGCAAGTGACCAGCGCGGGTCCTCTGGTGCCGGAGGCGGGATCATCATCATCGTTTCGACCCGCTGCAGCTCCCCGAGCTCGCCGGAACTCAGCAATTCGTGAAGCCGTCTTGTCACGGGGTGGTAGAGGTAGTGGAAACCGTCCACGACGGCGACCCCGGCGCGCTTACCGGCGTCGCGGACTTCCCGGGCCTCCGGAGCGTCAGCTGCGAACGGTTTCTCCGACAGGACATGTTTTCCTGCAGCAATCGCAAGCAGGTTCCACTCGGCATGCAGGCCGTTGGCGAGGGGGTTGTAGATGACCTCAACCTCCGGATCCGAAATCACGTCGGCATAGGTGTCGTAAACCCGTTCCACTCCGTATTGCTTCGCGAAATTCTCCGCACGGGCGCGGTCACGGGCGGCCACAGCTACCAGACGAGCGCCCGTCAGCATGGCCGGCTCAACGATGGATGTCGGACTGATCCGGGATGCCCCCAGCACCCCGATCCGAAGCGGGCCGGACATGTCAGGCTCCTTCTCTGACGCGAGACGCCAGCTGGATCAGCGCGCTCTTCGCAGCCGAGCTTTCCTCCACGGCGGCCAGGATCCGTTGGACAGCCAGGCCGTCGTCGAACGACGGCGACGGCTCGGTCCCGCTGCCGATGGCCGCCAGGAAGTCCCGGATTTCGTGCGTAAAGGTGTGCTCCCAGCCGATGATGTGACCCTGCGGCCACCACGCACCGACGTACGGGTGCTCGGGCTCGTTGACGAGGATCCGGCGGAGGTGGTCGCCGGAGACTGCGATTTCCAGGCCGTCGTAGCCCCAGCCGGACGCGGGGCGTGCGACTTCCTCGAACGGCAGGTCGGCCCATTGGCCGGTGAACAGGGTGTACGGGCGGGGCATGTCAGGCTCCTTGAATGACTGGGGGTGTGAATGTTCTGCTTCGAATTAGGCGATGGGACGAAGCCTGTGAACGTTCAAAGGTTCAGCCATATGCTCCGCCGCGGATGCCAGGAAGTCGACGACGTGTTGTTTCTCGTTGTGGAGGACCAGCGCGTCGGCCTCCGTCCACTTCTCGTACAGCAGGAAGGTGTTGCGGTCCTGTTCGTCACTAATGACTGTGTACTCGATGCAGCCGTCATCGCGGCGGCTGGCGGTCTGCAGGACGGCCAGCAGTTGCTCCAGTTCGTCGGCGTGACCGGGTTTTGCCTTGAAGACAGGGATGACATAGGTGGCCGTATCGTTGGCCGGTGCTGGTGTATTGGTCATTCAGAAGCTCTTTCGTTCTCCTTGGTGCGTAGGATGCAGGTGCGGCGCCGCCTGCTCTGGGACGCCGCACCTGCTTCTCGTGGGGGTTACGCCTCGATGCTGGGCACTTTCACCCATTTGCCGGACTCCGCGGATTCGATGATGGCATCGTCGATCAAGGCAGTCTGGTAGCCGTCCGCAAAGTTCGGGCTGACGCTTCCGCCTTCAGCGATGGCCTTGAAGAAATCGTGGGCCTCGATGATTTTGGTCTCGCCGTAGCCGATGCCAAGCGCCGGGATGGGCCAAAGCCCTTCTCCATAGGGGTGTGCGGGGCCGGTGTAGACGGTGCGGAAACCCTTGCGGTCGCCGGGGTCGCTGGCGAAGCAGACCTGTAGTTCGTCACGGCGTTCGTAGTTGAAGACGATGCTGCCCTCGGTGCCGTGGATCTCGAACGTCAGGAAGTTATTGCGTCCATGCGCGTTGCGCGTCGCTTCGATGGAGCCGATGGCGCCGTTGGCGAACTTCACCATGGTGAGGACTTCGTCATCCACGTCGACGGGACCGCGGGGGCCGGCGCCGCCGGAGACGTTCCCCAGGCTGTCCGCGCCGCCTGACTGCAGCGGCCGCTCTGGGATCCAGGTGGACATTATTGAGTTGACGGAGGCGAGTTCTCCAACAAGGTAACGCGCCATATCAATTACGTGGGTTCCGATGTCACCGAGGGCGCCTGACCCTGCGACGGACTTCTGGAAGCGCCAGGAGAGGGGAGAGTTGGGGTCCGCGCTCCAGTCTTGCAGGTAGGTCCCACGGAAGCTGATCACGCGCCCAATTGCACCTTCATCAATGTATTTCTTGGCGAGTGCTACCGCGGGCGTGCGGCGGTAGTTGAACGCGACCATGTGGACGAGGTTGGTGTTCTTGACGGCGTCGTACATGGCCTTGGCCTCTTCACCGGTCCTGGCCAGCGGCTTCTCGCAGATGATGTGCTTCCCCGCCTGGGCGGCTGCGATGGCGATCTCGGCGTGAAGGTGGTTTGGCGTCGCGATGTCGACGACGTGGATCTCGGGGTCATCGATAATCCTGCGCCAGTCTGAGGTGGAGTTTTCAAAACCAAAGCGGCTGGCGGCCTGGGCTGCGAGATCATCAGTGGCTTCCGCAATAATTTTGCGGACCGGCATGGCCGGGGCGGGCCAGAAGAACATGGGCATGGCAGCGTAGGCGAGCGAGTGGGCTTTGCCCATGAAGCCGCCGCCGATGAGGCCGACGTTAAGTTTCTGCATGGCGTGTTCCTTTTCGTTTAGAGGCCGGTGTCGGCGAGGATTTTGTCGAGGTATTTCTTGCTGATTTCGGCGGCGGTCTTGGGATCGCCGTTGTACGAATCGAGTTCCACCATCAGCCAGCTGTCGTAGCCGCTTTCCTTCACCGCACGGATGATGTCAGGGAAATCCAGATCGCCTTCGCCGAGGGGGAGGAACTCAAACGGATCCTGACGGAAATCCTTGAGGTGCACGTGGCGGATACGGTCCGGGTATTTCCGGATTGCTGCCGCCGGATCGCAGCCGCCGGCAGCGAGGTGGGCGGTGTCGGGGCAGAATCCGATGCGCGTTCTGGTCATGAGGAGATCGAGTTCGTCCGGACTCTCCACGATGGTGCTGAGGTGAGGGTGGTAGCTCGCAGTAAGGCCGAAGCTCTCAGCGATGTCAGTGACCCGGTCCAGGCCCTTGGCGAGCAGGGTGTAGTCCTCGTCGCTGGTGCCCGCGGCGCGACGTGCGCCGCCGCCGACGACGAGTCGCTCGGCGCCGAAAGTGGCTGCCAGCTCCGCGGCGTGATTGATGCGGTGCAGTTCCTCGGGGAGGATGTCGGCGAAGATGAAGTTGGCGCCGGAGTATACGGAGACGAGTTTGAGACCTGAATCGCGGAGCAGTTCCTGCAGGTCCTGCGGACGGTCTTCGTAGTCCACGAGGTTGCCGTCGAACATCTCTGTTCCTTCATAGCCGACCGCGGCAATGTCCCGCACGGCATCCTCCATGGAGCCGTTGGACCGGTAGTAAAGGTCTTTGACACTGGTGACCCCTACCGGGTGGCCAGTGACGCCGCCCCAGGTGATTGAGTGGTATCCAAGCTGCATTATCTTTGCCTTTCGGGTGTTAGTTCGTCAGAGATGCTGGAGCCGGCCTGCAGGCCTGGCACATCGACCCAGGTGTTAGTTGCTGCGGAATCCACGACTGCCTGGGTGATCAGTGCCGCGCGAAGTCCGTCGCGGAAGGTTGGAAGCCCGTCGACTTTCTCTCCACGGGCAGCGGCGTAGACGTCGGCCACGAAAGCATTGAAGCTGTCCTGGTAGCCGTGCGGGTGGCCGGCCGGGAGCCGGGCATACCGCTGCGATTCCGGGTAGGAAAGCGTGTCAGGGCCGCTTGGTACGCGGGTGCTGCCGCGGACGCTTCCCACCCAGAGAGTTTCCGGCTCTTCCTGGTTGAAGCTCAAGGACGCCTCGGTACCGTCGAACGAGAACCAGAGCCGGTTCTTTCTCCCCGGCGTGACCTGGCTGACGACCAGGGACCCCGTGGCGCCCTTATCGGTTTCAAACAGCAGCGACGCACCGTCCTCTGTTCCGACGTTGAGCATTCCGTGTTCGCTGGCGCGTTGCGGAAACGCTTTGGACGTTTTGGCGACGAGACGAGTGATTTGGTGCCCGGTAACAAATTCCATCAGGTCGCACCAGTGCACCCCAATGTCGCCGAATGCCCTGGACGCTCCGCCGGAGCCAGGGTCCACTCGCCAGTTGGTGGCGGAGCTGCTCGCTAGCCAGTCCTGCAGGTAGGAACCGTGCAGGAGCCACAGTTCGCCGGCCTCCCCGCGGGTCAGCCGCGCCTTGGCTTCGCGGATTGTCGGGTAGAAACGGTAGATAAAAGGTACTGCCGCTACGGATTCGGTGCCCTCCGCCAGGGTGCTGAGCTGTTCCGCGTCCTCAACCGTTGTGGCCAAGGGTTTTTCACATACGACGTGCTTGCCTGCTTCAAGCGCCAGCCTGGCCAGGTAGGCATGGCTGGCGTTCGGGGTGCAGATGTGGACGACGTCGACATCGTTGCTGCGGATCAGCGCTTCCGGGGATTCGGCGGCTTTTGTGGCATGGAGCCGTCCGGCCGCCGCGCGTGAACTCTCCGGCGTGCGTCCGGCGATTTCGCTCAGGACGCCGCCGGCGGCGCGCACTGCATGAGCGTGGACTTCCCCCATGAACCCGGTGCCGATGATTCCAGCCCTCATTTGCCCGGTCATGCGGTGCTCATTTCTTTCGGGCCAAGGCGACGGCCAGGATGATAATCGCACCGCGGACAACCTGCTGCTGGCTGCTGTCCAGTCCCGCGAGGATCAGGCCATTGTTGATCAATCCGATCAGGAGGGCGCCGAAGAGCGTGCCGACCACCGAACCGGCACCGCCGAAGAGGCTGGTTCCGCCCAGGATCACGGCGGCGATGGCTGAGAGTTCGTCGCCGCTGCCCCACTGGAAGCGTCCGGACTGGAGCCGACCGGCGTAGAGCATGCCGGCAACACTGGCGACGAGGCCGGAGATGAGAAGGACCTGGAACTTAATGCGCTTGGTGTTGATGCCCGTGAAGTCAGCCGCGGTACGGTTGCCGCCGGTGGCAAGGACCTGGCGGCCGAACTTGGTCCGGGAAAGTACCACTGCGCCGATCGCCACAAAGATTGCGCTCCACACAATAAGTCCGGGAACGGGACCGAAATTACCGGAACCGAACAGCATGTTGAACGTGTCGTTGAGAATGGGCTGCGGGGCCGAAGCCGTGATCCATTGGGCCACGCCGACTGCGATGCCGAGCATGCCCAGCGTTACCAGGAAGGAAGGGATACCGAGGAGGCTGACAAGGGCGCCGTTGATCGATCCGACGACCAGACCAACGGCGAGACCTGCCAGGATGCCCGGGACGATTCCCCATTGGGCCAACGCCATAGCCGTGCAGACGCTCGAGAGGCCGGCGACCGAGCCCACGCTCAGGTCAATTTCGGCGCACGCGATGACGTAGGTCATGCCGACGGCCATGACAGTAATGGTTGCTGTCTGGCGGAAGATGTTCAGCAAATTGTTGGGCGAGAGGAAGCCTTGGTCGCGCAACAGCACCGCGAAGAAGATGAACACGACGACGAAGCCGATGTAAATGACGTAGCGGCGCCAATCGAGCTCGCCAAGGGTGCGCTTAAGGTTGAAGGGCGTTTTCTCCTCAGAAGCCTTCGCTGAGATGGTTGGGTTGTTCATGATCAGACTCCCTGAACTGCGAGTTGTAGTGATTCTTCGTCTTCGATTTCGCTGCGCTTCAAATCCCGAGTGACGGAGCCATCCCTGAGGACCAGGACCCTGTCGCTTACGGCGAGCAGTTCCGGGTATTCGGAGGAAATGACGATGACGGCCTTGCCTGCGTTGGCCAGATCGCGAATCATGTCGAGGATTTCACTCTTCGTGCCGATGTCGA
Organism: Pseudarthrobacter cellobiosi; assembly: GCF_023913815.1. Taxonomy (NCBI): domain Bacteria; kingdom Bacillati; phylum Actinomycetota; class Actinomycetes; order Micrococcales; family Micrococcaceae; genus Pseudarthrobacter; species Pseudarthrobacter cellobiosi. The sequence goes on along the minus strand of NZ_JAMXBK010000016.1, from coordinate 37,909 downwards.
CGCCCGCTGTCGGTTCGTCCAGGATCAGGACGTCGGGGTCCGTGCCGAGCCACTTGGCCAGCACGACCTTCTGCTGGTTTCCGCCGGACAGCAGCCGTACGGGCTTGTTGGGGTGAGCAACCTTCACTGCGAATTTCTTGATGAGCGAGTTTGAAAGGTTCCTTCCTTCTCCCGCGTCCAACAAAGGTCCGCGCCGGATCTGGTCGAGCAGCGGCAGCAGCAGGTTTTCCCGAACGGAGTGGTCTAGGACCAGCCCCTGCGCGCGCCGGTCCTCGGGAATGAGAGCCAAGCCGGCCTCGATGGCCTTGCGCGGGTTTGAGATCGAGATTTTCTGCCCGCGGAGCAGTATCTCCCCGCTTTCAAGGGGATCGATACCGAACAGCACCCTGGCGAGCTCGGTCCGGCCGCTTCCCATCAGTCCAGCTAGCCCAAGGATCTCGCCGGCGTGAAGTGTGAAGGAGACGTTGCGGACGCGCTTGCCCGACGTAAGGTCCCGGGCCTCGAGGATGGGGGATGCGGTCTCCGAGTCGTGATCACGTTCCTTGTAACTCATCTGACCCTCGATCTTCTTGCCCACGATGCCTTCCACGATCTGTTCCGGCGTGACCTTGGACAACGGTTCCGTGAGTAGGCGTTGTCCGTCACGCAGGATCGTTATGCGGTCGGCAATACGGTAGACCTCGTCCATGCGGTGGGAGATGTAGATGATGGATATGCCGCGCTTCTTGAGCCGATCCACGAGATCGAAGAGCGCCTCCGTCTCGTGCCGGGCAAGGCTGGCGGTCGGCTCGTCCATGATCAGCACCTTGGCATCTTGTGCGAGGGCCTTCGCGATTTCCGTTAGCTGCCAATAGGCCGTGCCAAGACGCGAAACATGGGCGCGCGGGTCGACCTCGACTTCCATTTCCTTGAAGACTTCGCGGGCCTTCCGGACAGCTGCCCGATCATCGATCAGACCGCTACGTCCTTGCGGTTCTGCCGCGAGGAAGATGTTCTGCGCTACGGTCAGGCTCGGGACCAGGCTGAATTCCTGGAACACCATGCCAATTCCGGCGGCCTTAGCATCCTGAATGGTTTTGATGTCCACTTGCTGTCCTCCGACGAGGATGGTTCCCTCATCAGCGAGGTAGACACCCTGCAGAATTTTCATCAGCGTGGACTTGCCGGCGCCGTTTCCGCCAGCTAGAGCGTGCACTTCCCCTGTGCGGACTTCGAAGTCCACGTCATTGAGGACATTGACTCCGTTGAATCCTTTTGAGATCGACCGCATTTCAACGGCGAGGGCTCCTGTGTTCATGGTGGGATCGCTTTCACTGGGCGGGGCAAGGCCGAAACCCTGCCCCACGCCTGCTATTTTTTGAAGGAGTCCTGAATGTCCTTGGGGGCGTCCTCGTGGTAAACCTGCTTCCAGGCTTCGAGGATGTTGTTGTGGTCCACGGGTACAGCGCTCAGCGCCACATAGGCCGGCGTGGTCTTGCCGAGCAGGGCCATCGCTGCGAGCCGGGCTTCTGTTACGCCTTGGTCGTAAGGCAGCTGTGCGCCGAGGCCGATAACGAGCTCGTTCTTGGCGAGTGCGATGGCAACGTTTTTGCCCAGGTCTTGCGTGGCGATTTTCAGGTCAGGACGGCCGGCCGCACGGGCTGCCGCCATGACGCCTTCGGCCGGGACATCCCAGACGGCCCAAATGCCGGAGAGGTCAGCGTACTTGCTGAGCATGGCGTTAGCGGCGCCCTGTGCGTCACCGGCGAAGTCGGGACCGGCGATGCCCTTCTCTTCGACGATCTGGATGTCCGGGTAGTCCTTGGTAATGGTCTCCTTGAACCCCTGGTAGCGCTGCTTGGTGACAAAGAAGTCGGCTTCATGGTAAATCAGGCCGATCTTGCCTTTGCCGCCAAGAGCCTTCGCCATCTGGTGGGCGGAGACCACGCCGTTGCCGAAGTTGTCGGCCGATACTACAGAGACGTAGTCCTTGCCGGCGGTGAGTCCCTTGGGAACGTTGTCCATGAAAACAAGCTTCGCTCCGGCCGCTGCGGCCTTCTTGTAGGCGGCAGCCGTAGCCACAGGATCGGTGGGGATGGAAATAATGACGTCGGGGTTCTGGGTCATGACCGTCTCAAGATCGGAAACCTGCTTGTCCGGCTTGAAGTTCGCATCCGTGGTGGCAATGAGGTTGATCCCAAGACGCGAGAATTCGCTCTTAAGGCCTGCGATCTGGGCATTAGCCCAGTCATTGCCGCCGTAGTGCATAACGATTGCAGCCTTGGCTCCAAGGGCCTTCACCTTCGTGATGTCTTCCTCGCTCAGATCTGCGGCCGAGGCCGGAGACGCCTCCTCGCCGTTCGGGCCTTTGCTGAGAACCTGGCCTTTGATTTTTGCCAGTGCGGCGTCGGCCCTTTCCGAGACGCCCGCATCCTGGGTTGTGGTGGTGGTTTCGGAAGAGCTGCAGCCGGTCGCAGTCAGAACGAGTGCGGTGGCGAGAGCAACAAGCGAGAGCTTGTATTTCATGACTATTCTCCAATGAATATGAGGCTGGGTACCGCCTTGGACCATCAGCCGGGGCCGTCAGTGTCACCTCGTCGTGTGACTGGCACAACATAAAGTTACGCACGCGTCGTGCATAAGTCAACCCTTTGGGGGATAATGTTTGTAGGTCATCAGTAAAAAGGAGCTACGGAGTGACGACGAAGAACTCAAATGTGGCGCTCGTTGGGGAACAAATCGGTTCCTTAGTCGCAGTGCTGAATGCAGTACGCTCTGGGCAGGCTCTGACGAGGCCGGAAGTCGTCAGAGTCACTGGACTGGGCCGGAATGTCGTCTCTCAAAGAGTGGAGTACCTCCTTGACTCAGGACTCTTGGAGGAAGGACCTACCGGACCTTCACAGGGTGGCCGGGCCCCCAGGCAGCTCGCTTTCAAAGCCACCGCCGGACAGGTGCTCGTTGCGGAACTTGGTGCAACCAGCCTGGGCGTGGCACTGACAGATCTTGACGGGCGAATCGTTTCGGCCGTTGAGGAGCCTAGCGACATCAATAACGGGCCCGAAGTGATACTCAAGCGCGTGGCACAGCTCTTTAACGAGCTGTTGAAAAGCCACGATGGGAGTCCCCGGCTGTGGGGTATCGGTATCGGACTGCCCGGCCCGGTGGAATTCGCGACAGGAAAGCCGGTGGTGCCGCCAATCATGCCCGGTTGGGACGGCTACGACGTCAGGGCGTTCTTCCAAGGCAACTTCTCGGCCCCCGTATGGGCGGATAACGAGGTAAATCTCATGGCCTTGGGGGAATTTCGGGACGGCCTAGGGCAGAACCACTCAGAGATTGTGTACGTCAAGGTGGGGACAGGCATTGGCGCAGGTCTCATATCCCAAGGCCGGTTGCACCGTGGCGCACTTGGAAGCGCCGGCGACATCGGCCACATCCGGTTAGGTCCGGACTCCGTGGCTTGCCGCTGCGGAAAGCGCGGCTGTTTGGAAGCCGTGGCCGGGGGCGCCGCAATTGCCCGCCAGGGAGAAGCGCTTGGGAAATCCGGAAAGAGCAGGCTGCTTGCAACAACGGTTGCGGACCACGGCTCCGTCAACGCTCGCGATGTCGCGGACGCTGCCCGCCGGGGCGACGCCGACGCCACCGATTTATTGCTCTATTCGGCCAGGGAAGTTGGCGAGGCCATCTCCCTGCTGGTCAACATCTTCAACCCCTCACTGGTCCTCATAGGCGGGGGCGTCGCCGACTCCGGAGACCTCTATCTTGCAGAAGTCAGGAAGACAGTCTTGGGCAGCTCGCTTCCGCTGGCTACGCGGAACCTGAGCATCATGGCGTCGCCGACCGGAGACCAGTCGGGCCTCCGCGGAGCTGCATTCATGGTCATCGACCAACTACTGTCAGGGCACCTGCTCGAGCGCTGGATCCAAAGCGGAACCCCTTCCGGCCGAACTGACCTCACGTGAAGGCCTTCGGATTAGTCGAATCTCGAGGGTTGCGGGCGAAGAAAATATCTGGACATCCGCACGCTCCTCCAGAAGAAGCACAAGAGCGGCATCATCAACCAGGCCTACGAGAACGGCGGCGTGGCGTTCCCACAGGATCACACCGGCCGCCATTGAGGGCAATCTTAAGGACGCCAGACTCGGCATCGACCTGGACGACATAGTCGAAGACGACACGGACAAGGTTCTGCATTCCACCATTGCCCAGGGACAAGGCACTAAGGAGTGGCTCGATACGCGGCCGCATCGGCCGAACTGACACTTTTGACCCCGAACAGGGCTCCGGATGGGCCTGCCCCGTTACATTTATTGGGTTCCCGATCGCCGGGGACATGGTCGCTGGACCCGGTATGATCATCCACACCGACGGCTGGATGGGATACGCGCCGCTAACCAAGGCCGGCTACGAGCACCGGCCGCGCTCCCAGCGGGCCGCCAAGAAGGCCGGCGACACGGACCCCGTCCTGCCTCGCGTGCACCGCGCCATCAGCAACGTCAAGACCTGGTTACGGGGCACCCACCGATCGGTGGGTAAACCTCACAACCTGAGCTAACCGGATACCCACTACCCAGATTATGAGCAGCTGCTCATAACGCCGGGAAGCTCAACTTCTACGACGCCCTCGTCGACGACGTACTCCGCCGCGACCACCACAACGAAACGATTGGCATCGGCAGTTGGAGCACCCGGTTGACGGTGTCCTCTGACGGGGCTCCCGAACTGCCAGGGCCGGGCTGATAAGTGCTGACGCGAGCGAACATGTCCATCCTCCTGATTCCGAGAGAGTGGAGTGCCTGCCGATCAGGCCCCTGAACTGGGAGCTGGATCATCCAGATATCCCGCCCTCGTAGCCGTCGGCCTGCGCTCCTCCCACCAGTAAGGACCGGTCAGCCTGGATGCACAAGGTTTGAGTTGCTTGCTCGCGCATATGCCGCCCACAGGGTCCTGATACGGCTCCGGACCCTGCACCGGACCCGTGGCTAGGGCTGCCGCTCATCGCTCATGGATCGCCGCTATCACGTTGCTGCTACTCAGCTGCCAACGCCCAAGGCTGCCCGCGCGTTCTTCCTGCGTTCAGCAAGTTCCCTGCGCGCCACAAGGGCCTCCTCCTGGCTGACGGCGACGAACCTGGTGGACGTGCCGGGGGCCGCACGGGCCACCAGGTCCATGTCGGCGCTGATCACCGTGCCCACCATGGCGTATCCGCCACCGGAGACGGCATCGCGGTGCAGGATGATGGGCTGCGTGCCGCCGGGAATCTGGATGGACCCCACCGCGTATCCGGCATCCACAATGTTGGAGGGGTCCGAACCGGCTCCGAAGGGCTGCTTCCGCTCCTTCCATTTCACGCCCGGGCCGGAGTACCGCAATCCCATCCGGTCCGCCACCGGGGTCAGATTCCACTCGCCGTTGAGAAGGTTGTCCAGGCCTTCGTCGGTGAGGCGATGGTCGTACAGACCTAAGACGATCCGGACCGCCTGTTCCTTCGCGTACACGGGCCGGAATTCTTCCGGAACGGTGTCGGCTTCGGGGAGTTTTCCGTTGTCAAGCGGGCTGCCGACGGGAACAAGGTCGCCCGCCTGAAGTTTCCGGCCCTTGAATCCGCCGATTGCCCCCAGACTGTAGGTGGACCGGCTGCCGAGCACCTCGGGAACATCGATGCCGCCCTGGACTGCGATGTAGTAGCGCGTGCCGCCCTGGATGACTCCGAAGCTGAGTTCATCGCCGGCATTCAGCTGCAACCGGGTCCACTCGGGCCGGGATTCCCCGTTGACCTTGACCTCCACCGGGGCCCCGGCGACCGCGATGACGGCATCCTGATCGGTCATCAGCACCGGGCCCAGGTACGTGCATTCAAGGACAGCTTCCTTGACAGTGTTGCCCACCAGGGCATTGCCGAGTTCGGCAGAGTACTGGTCCATGGAACCGCTCTGCGGGATGCCCACGTTGTAGTGGCCGCTGCGTCCCTGGTCCTGGACCGTTGTCGCCAGGCCGGGGTTCTTGATCTCAAACGCCACTGAGGGCCTCCATGAGTTCCTGGTTGTAGCCTTCGGGATTCGCCAGGGCCTTTGACAGCTCAAATGTCACGGGTACCTGCCGGTAGCGGAACGTTCCTGCGGAAATCTGCGCCTGGATGCCGTTGTACTCGGCCTCGGTGACCGGCTTGAACTTCACGATGTCCCCCGGACTGAAGAACACCATGAAGTCCTTGAAGTCCTCCAGGGTCTGGGCGGGATCAAAGATCGGCGCGGCAGCAACGCCGAACATTTGGTAACCGCCGGCACCGCGCACGGAATAGATGCAGCCGAAGCAGCCGCCGTGGCCCACCGTCAGCTTGGGGGTATCGGTGCGCGGGCTCAGATACTTGGGGACTTCCAGTTGTTTCTCCCGCTCCACGAGCTGGAAGAGGAACGGCAGGCCGGCCACGAAGCCAACCATGGAAACAAGCCACGGCTGCTCATGGTGCCGCTGGATGAATTCGGCGGCATCTTTGAGGTTGTTGACCTTCGCCGCGTAGTCAATGTCGGTGCCGTCAGGCTCCTGATGGAACCCTTCGCGGAAGCGCTCCGCCACCTCCGCTGTGAAGGGATCGTCATACCAGACCGGGACCTCGATGATCCGGGTTTCGAGCGCCTGCTCCTGATGGTGGGTCAGGTCCCCTTCAATCGTCCGGACGGTCGCTTCCAGGGTCGACGGCGGCAGGACGTCGGGATCGAACCTCACCAGCAGCGAGGCGTTGGCAGGACAGATGTCCACGATGCCCGGCAGCTCCATGGCTGAAAGCTTCGCGGCAATGGACATGACCCGAAAGTTGGCGGCCAGACTCATGGACTCCGAGACTTCAACGAACAGGAATTCGTCTCCGCCCCAGGTGTAGCGCGCCTCCTGCGAGGCGGGTGCCGGGCTGCTCATTGTGCCTCCAAAAGATCGGCAGTTTCAAGGAACTTCGAGTGGTGGGTCACGGCGGCGAATTCGGGCCGCGCCAGAAGCGTCTTGTGAACCGGGACGGTGGTCTTGACCCCTTCGATGTGTGTTCCGTCCAAGGCTGTCAGCATGGCCTCAATGGCCGTTTCGCGGTCGGGTGCGTGGACGATCAGCTTGGCGAGCAGGGAGTCGTAGTACGGGCTCACCACGGATCCTGCTTCCACGCCCGTATCCACCCTGATGCCTTCGCCGGAGGGCCATTCCATGGCCGTGATGAGGCCCGGACTCGGGAAGAAGTTGTGCTCCGGGTCTTCGGCGTTGATGCGGCATTCGATGGCGTGCCCGCTGAAGCGGACGTCATCCTGCCGGATGGACATTGCTCCCGTGGAAGCAATCAGCAGCTGTTCGCGGACCAGATCGATTCCGGTGATCTGCTCGGTGATCGGGTGCTCAACCTGGATCCGGGTGTTCATTTCGATGAATGCGGCTTCGTGGTTGATGGGGTCATAGAGGAATTCGACCGTGCCGGCGCCGCTGTAGCCGCATTCCCGGGCGAGTTCCACGGAGGACTCCCGGATCCTCTGGCGGACGGCGTCGGGAAGGTCCGGTGCCGGTGCTTCTTCGATGACTTTTTGCGAGCGTCTCTGCATGGAGCAGTCGCGGTCCCCGAGGTGGATGAAGCCGGTTCCGTCGCCGAGGATCTGCACCTCCACGTGGCGGGCATGCTGCACAAAACGTTCCAGGTAAACCGTTGGATCTCCGAAGACGGAAGCCGCCTCCCCGCGGGCCGTCTCGATCGTTTTCAGGAGCTCGTCTTCGCTGTGCACAAAGCGGATGCCCCGGCCGCCGCCGCCGGCGGAGGCCTTCACCACCAGCGGGTAGCCGATGCCGCGGGCCACCTCAAGGGCGTCGGCCCCGGGGTCCAAGGGTCCGTCCGAGCCGCGGAGCACGGGGACGCCGGCCTTGCGGGCGGATTCCCTGGCCATGGACTTGTTGCCCATCATTTCGATGGCGTCCGCGTCCGGACCCACCCAGGTCAGGCCTGCATCGGTGACCTTCCGGGCGAATGCGGGGTTCTCGGAGAGGAAGCCGTAGCCGGGGTGGACGGCATCGCAGCCGTTGACCAGGGCGGCGGCGATGATGGCGTCCTGGTTCAGGTAGCTGGCGGGCGCAGGAGCCGGGCCTACTACCACCACGTTGTCGGCGGTGCGGGCTGCCAGGGAATTGGCGTCGGGTTCGCTGGCGACCAGGACTGTTTCGATGCCCATTTCGCGGGCGGTCCGTGCAACTCGGACGGCGATTTCACCGCGGTTGGCGATGAGTAGTTTCTTCATAGCGTTCCTTCGCGGATGACGATGACGGCGTCGCCCGGGTTGACCATGTCGCCCTCGTTGACCTCGAAGGACTCGAGGACCCCGGCCACATCGGATTGGATTTCGGTGAACTGCTTCATGATTTCGACGATGCCCAGCGTCTGGCCGATCTCGATAATGTCGCCTTCGTTGGCGAACGGCGGTTTGCCCGGGCCGGGCTTGCGGTAAAAGATTCCGGGGAGCGGGGAGACGATGGTTGCCACGGGGTTGCTCGCTTTCAGATGATTGGATTAGTCAGAGTCAGCCCAGGACCGCGCGCACGGCGGTGGCCACTGCAACAGCGTTGGGTGCGTCGGAGTGGACGCAGATACTCTGGAACGAGATGTCCAGTTCGGTGCCGTCCACGGCCAGGATGGGCTGTCCCGCCAGCGCCCGTCTGACGCGCTCGGCAGCGGCGACCGGGTCCGTGGGGGCCGGGCGGCGCTGGATAAGGAGCTCACCGGCGGGACCGTAATTGAGGTCAACATAGAGTTCCGGCACGAAGTCCACCCCCATGGCCCGGCACACGGATTCGTGAGCGGTGCCAGCGAGCCCGTAGAAGGGGACGCCAAACTGTTTGGCGGTTCCGGCGGCGGCCTGCATCAGTTCCTCGTCGCCGGCCAGCATTCCGTAGAGGGCGCCGTGGGGTTTGATGTGGTTGAGTTCAAGCCCGTGCTTTGCCAGAAAAGCAGTCAGGGCCCCGGTCTGGTACAGGATGATGGACTCGACCTCAGCCGGGCTAAGCACCATGCGGCGGCGTCCGAATCCCACCACGTCCGGAAGGCCCGGGTGCGCCCCGACGGCCACGCCGTGCTCCGCTGCGAGGGCCACGGTCCGATTCATGACGTCCGGATCGCCGGCGTGATAGCCGCAGGCAACGTTGGCGACGTCGATGATGCGCATGAGTTCTTCGTCGTTGCCGAACTCGTGAAGGCCGATGCCTTCGCCCATGTCGGAGTTCAAGAGCACGCGTCCGGGAGTGTCGGGAGTCACAGTGGTTTGCATGGGTGCAACGCTACTCAGCATTTCGGGTTACCGATATTGTGCAGCTCGCTGAATATCCAGGGGTGAATTATGGTTAATGCACTGTCCAGCGGGCGACTCCCGCCGTTCTTGGAGGCTTCCTTGCGAATCTCAGACTTGGCGGACGACGCCGACCTCAACATCCGCCTTCGCGTTACGGGCGGCGAAGGCCGCCTGGCTCGACCCATCACCTGGTGCGCTCCGACCGAGCATATGGACCCCACGCCCTTCCTCAGTGTGAATGCCCTTGTGCTGACCAATGGGATGGGCCTGAACGTCAAGGACTTCAGGATCTGGGACGCCTACGTGGAACGGCTGATCTCCGTCCCTGTCTCCGGACTGGCATTCGGGCTGGGCGCCGCGCACCGCGAGCTGCCGGCAGGCCTGATCCAGGCCTGCGAGGCGCACGGCCTGCCACTGCTGGAGCTCCCGCCGGAAGTGCCCTTCGTGCTGATCATGCGCCATGTGGAGCAGGCCATCGCCGCCGAGCGTTATGAGGAGTTGCGAAAGGGCTGGGAGCTGGCCGATGGATGCACCCGGCTGGCGGCCGGCGGGCATTCCCTGGCCGAGGTTCTGGAGCGGGTGGCGGACGCCGTCAACGCGAGGGTGGCCGTGATCGATCACAATGCGTTCGAGCTTGTCTCCGCGGGCGCGGCTCACGGCGGGCCCACGCGAACCGCGCTGCGCCTGCCCAGCGGCGACTCCGAGCAATTCCGGCTTGCCATCGAGGGAATCGGGAGCGACATCGTGCTGCAGCCCATTCTTGGCCCCGTCGCTGCAGTCATCGCGATGCAGCTGAGCTACACCCTCGGGTCGCATTCGCCCCTGCATTCCCGGGAGGCCGCACGCTTTATGGAGGCCCTCTACGAGGACCGCGGTGAGCCGTTGGCGCCGTTGCGCCGCTACGCCCTCGAATCCGGGTTTGATCCCGACGGCGACTGGGGCGCGGTGCTTATCGGCAGCTCGGAAGAAGCAGCCCCCGCAAAGTTGCGTGCCATCGCCTGGCGCGCACGCGTGGGGCTGCAGGCCGGTTTCAGCACGGTGAGGTTCATGGAGGAAGCCGGGCTCACCACGCTGCTGGTGCAGCACAGGCACGGAGCGGCCGATCTGCTCGATGCCACGCGGGGGTTTTTTACGGACGCCCCGGAACTGTCCGTCGTCGTCTCCGAATCCCCGAGCCTCAGCGAATTGCCGCTGGCGCTGCAGCTTGCCCGCCGTAACGTTGGGCCGGCCGGCGTGCACCAGGCGCCGCTGGCCGATCTCGCCAGCATTGTGCACGGGCTGCCCAGCCCTGGCCTGGTGGCAATGTGCCAGCGGCTGTTGGCCCCGTTGGCCTCCGACGGCGGCAGCGCTTTGCGGGAGACGTTCGACGCTTACCTGCGCCAAAGCGGGAATTCCGCGAAAATCTGTGAGGAGCTCTTCATCCACCGGAACACGCTCAGCTACAGGCTGCGGAAAATCGAGGAGCTCCTCAAACTGGATTTGTCCGACGGCGAAGTCCGTGCCACGTGCATGCTCGCCTTGGGAATCGTCGCGGCATCGCACTGAAAATCCCGCCGGGAAACCGCGCTCGTGAACCCACGCCGAGAAAATCTCAGGCTGGACATGTGCGGCGTGCACGAAAAGTAGTCCCAATCTTGGGTGAACTTCCGATGTGCCGCTGTGAGTCGTGTCACTAATGCCAATTTATGGGCTTAAACGCCTTCCCGGCCGGGTCATAGACGGTCGGCGACGCCGATCCGGCCTTCCGATTCAACTAGAGGTTCCCTTGCCGTGTCATCCTGCGCTGCCTCAGGCGCTGCTTTCCCGCACGCAGAGGTTCGGTTCCAGCCTGACGGGTTCGACGTGTTCGCCGTCCAGAACGCGCTTCAGGAGTTGCACCGCCGTCCGCCCGATGTCCAGCATGGGGGAGCGGACCGAGGACAGCGGGATGGGAAGCTCCGCGGCCAGCGATGTGTCATTGAAACCAACCACCGCCACGTCGCCGCCAACCGTGAGGCCACGGGACCGCAACGCTCCCATGGCACCGATCGCCGCAAAGTCATTTACGGCGAACAGCGCAGTCGGATGGGGATTGCAGAGGGTCAGGATATTCTCGGCCGCTTCCCGTCCGCCGGCCGTATCGAACCTGGACCAGACCACGGCCTTCTGGGGGATTTTTCCGCCCCGCGAACGCCAGCGGTCCACGAAGCCGGCCGTCCGATCAACGGCCGTGCTGGCGTACGGCTCGCCGGCGATCACAGCGACGTTCCGATGCCCCTTGCCCCACAGGTGGTCGGCCACAAGCTCGCCGCCCAGGACGTCGTCGCAGGTGGCGGACGGGTAGCCGGGGACGCGCCGGTTCACGAGCACGAACGGCACCTTCTTGGCCGTCAACTCCCGCAACAGGCCACTGTCCAGATGTGCGTCTCCGATGATCAGTCCGTCCACGCGCCGGGCAAGCATGGTGTCCGCCTTCCGCCGTTGTTCCTCGGGGTCGTCGCGGGAGTTCATGACGAATGTCGAATAGCCCAGCGCCGCAGCGGCCTCGTCAATGCCCTCGTACATGATTGCCAGGACCAGGTCCGAAAGCCGGGGCACGATCACCCCCATGAGGCGCGTGCGCCGCGTCCGCAGGCCGGCGGCCTGGGGGTCAGGGGAGTAGCCCCGTTTCCGCGCCAGCTCCCGGACGCGTTCAGCCGTGGCCACGGAGGCCGCCCCGCGCGCCACTTCGGAGCCCGAGTGAAGGATCCTGGACACAGTCGACGGGTGGATGCCGAGCTCGTCCGCCAGATCCTTCAGCGTGACCGCGCGGCCCCCGGCCATGGTTCCTTCCATTCGCTTCCCTGCCTCAGTTCAAAAAGATGCCGCCACTAAGCCTGCCCGATATCAATCAGATCTCTGATTCGGGAGCCCTTGACGTGCCGCACCTCACATTCTATAGTCATTTCATCGCCTAACCCAATCGATTGGGTAGTTGGGGCTCCAGTTCCAATGGGCGAAGTGTCTACATCCTCGAAACACCCGTAGGCATACGCAGGAAACATCGCAAAATAGTTCTTATCCCGGAACCCAATCGATTGGGTACGCAACTGGCATCAGATGCAAGACAAACGGAGTGGAAATGACTGTCACAGAATTGGCTGGCCCCCATGTGGTGCTCTTGGCGACGGGAGGAACAATTTCCTCCCGTGTGTCGGAGGCCGGGGGTGCCGTGGCGTCGGACACGGGAGAGCAGGTGTTCTCCAGCGTCGGGGTGCAAGCTTCGTATCCGGTCCGAGTGGTTGACGTTTTCCGGAAAGGTTCGTACCTGCTGACGGTCGACGACATGATCGCCGTCTGCGCCAGCATCAGGCAAGCCCTGGCCGACCCGCAGGCTCTGGGGATCGTGGTCACCCACGGTACGGACACGATGGAGGAGACCGCCTATCTTGTTGATCTCACCCACGATGATCCCCGTCCTGTGGTGTTCACCGGAGCGCAGGAGGCGGCCGACTCCCAGACGCCGGACGGTCCCGGCAATCTGTCTCGCGCGATCGCCGTTGCCGGTTCCCCTCAGGCCCGGGGAAAGGGCGTGCTGCTGGCGTTTGCCGGGACCATCTTCCCGGTTGCTGGAGTTCGGAAGAGCCACACGACCCGGCTCGATGCGTTCGCCAACCCGGATTTCGGAACGGCCGGGTCAGTGTCCGGCTCCGGCGCGGTCAGCATGCATGCAGCACAGCACGGCATTGCCCCGTTGCCGTTACCGGGCGTCGGCGCCGGTTCACCGCGTGTGGACCTTATTGCTGTTTATCCCGGAGCGGATTCCAAGCTCCTGCGGGCTTCCCTGCAGGCCGGGGCGGCAGGGGTTGTGCTCCAGGGAACTGGAACGGGCAACGCCAATCGCGCGCTGTGCCGGGACGTCGCCGACGCAACTGAGGCCGGAGTCGTGGTGGTGACGAGCACCCGCGTGGAAGCCGGTGCCGTAGTGCCCCGGTACGGCGACGGCGGCGGAGAGGACCTGCGCGCGGCCGGCGCCATACCCTCCGGGCTGCTTAGGCCGTCCCAGTCGTTGATCCTGCTCAGTCTTCTGCTCAGGCTCGACACGCCCAAGGCCCGCATCGAGGAGATCTTTGCCCGCCGCGGCAAGCTCCCTGATCGTTCCCCCGAAAACAGAACGTAAACAAACAAACGCAGTGAAAGGTTGATTCATGACTAAGGACATCCAAGTCGCGTTCGGCGTCGACGTGGACGCCGTTGCCGGAATGCTCGGCTCCTACGGGGGCGAAGACTCCCCGTGCGATATCTCCCGCGGCCTGTTCAGCGGAGAAGTCGGCGGCCCGCGCCTCATCCGGCTCTTCAAGAAGTACGGCCTGCCCGCCACCTGGTTCGTGCCCGGCCACTCGATCGAGACCTTCCCGGACCTGACGCGGATGATCGTCGACGCTGGGCACGAAATCGGAGTACACGGGTACTCGCACGAAAACCCCATCGCCATGACCCGCGAGCAGGAGACAGCCATCCTGGACCGGTCGATCGAACTCATCGAAAAGGTCTCCGGCCGACGGCCCACCGGCTATGTCGCTCCCTGGTGGGAATTTTCCCCGGTCACCAACGAGATCCTCCTCGAACGCGGGATCAAATACGACCACTCCCTGATGCACCGCGATTTCGAGCCCTACTACGTGCGTGTCGGCGACAGCTGGAAGAAGATCGACTACACCAAGGCCGCCGAGACCTGGATGGAGCCGCTGGTCAGGGGCAAGGAAACCGACCTCGTAGAGATCCCGGCCAACTGGTACCTCGACGACCTTCCTCCCATGATGTTCATCAAGGCGGCCCCGAACTCCCACGGCTTCGTGAGCCCCCGGGACATCGAACAAATGTGGCGCGACCAGTTCGACTGGGTGTACCGGGAAATGGATCAGGCCGTCTTTACCATGACCATCCACCCGGACGTCTCGGGCCGCCCCCAGGTCCTGCTCATGCTTGAACGCCTCATCGAACACATCAACTCCCACGACGGCGTCAGCTGGCTGACGTTCGACCAGATCGCGGACTCCTTCCTCGCCCGCAGCCCCCGAAAGGAAAACCAGTAATGACCATCCAGCAGCCCGCCGTCGACCTGACGCAACCCGCACCGGACGAAAAACGCCGCTTCCCGATATTCTCCAAGCACCACACAACCACCGCCACCGTTCTGGCCCTGCTGGCCTGGACCGTCGCCGTGTTCGACTACGGACTCTTCGGCACGCTCCTGCCGGCCATGCAGGAGGAATTCGGCTGGAGCGAGACCGAAGCCTACGCAATCAACACCTGGATCGCCGTCGGCACCGCGATCGTCTGCTTCGGAATCGGCCCCATCATTGACCGGCTCGGCCGCCGCAAGGGCATGATAACCACCGTCGGTGGAACCGCTATCGTCTCCGGCCTGACGGCCCTGATCCCGACCGGAATCCCGTTCCTCAGCAACGGCCTGCTCGTGCTCGTCCGTTCCTTCGGCGGGCTCGGATTCTCGGAGCAGGCAGTCAACGCGACCTACATGAACGAGGTCTACCAGGTCACCGAAGTCGCCGACAAGCGCAAGCGCCCCGGCTTCCACTACTCCTTCATCCAGGGCGGCTGGCCGCTCGGCTTCCTCCTCGCCAGCGCACTCGCCCTCGCCTTCCTCCCATCCCTCGGCTGGCGCGCACTGTACGTGATGGCGACCGTTCCGGCCGCAATCATCGTGTGGCTCATCGCCAAGAAACTGAAGGAGACCCCCCAGTTCGAGCTGCACCACAAACTGACCCAACTCGAGAAGAGCGGCAAGACCGAGGAAGCCCATTCCCTAGCGCGCGCCTATGGAGTGGAGCACTCTTCCGCGGCCCCGCTCAAGCGCATCTGGGAACCGCATCTGCGCCGGAACACCATCGTCTTCTCGCTGGCCTGGATCTTCAACTTCTTCGGCATCATGATCTTCAGCATTCTCGGCAGCTCCGTCCTGAAAAACGCCAAGGGCGTGGAACTCTCAGACGCATTCTGGATGCTGATCATCATCAACATGCTCGCCTACTTCGGCTACGTCTTCCACGGATGGCTTGGCGACAAGATCGGCCGCAAACGGACCATCATCGGCGGCTGGATCCTCTCCGGCATCTCGTTCACCATCATGCTCAGCCCCCTTGCCGAGAGCCCGTTCATGATCATCCTCACCTACGGCGCCGGCCTGTTCTTCCTCGTGGGACCCTACGCGGCGATCCAGTACTTCATGGCCGAGTGCTACCCCGTGAGCTGCCGGGCCACCGGGACCGCCTTCATCGGCGCCATGAGCCAGCCGGGCATTATCCTGGGCGGTGCCCTCTTCACGGCAGCGGCCGCCGCCGCGGGAACCGGCACTGCCGCCCTGTGGGTCGGAGCCGCGGGAACGCTGTTCTCCGGGCTGCTCATGATCGCTACCAAGCCGCCGGTTGAAGCGCTGCTGGAGGACCACCCGCATGACGTCGTCTGAAAAAAGGGTAGCAGTCATTACCGGGGCGGCAAGCGGCATTGGACGCGCCCTCGCAGTCCACTACGCCCGCCAGGGGGTGCGCTCCGTGATCGGTACGTTCCCGGGCGATCCGCACGACCCGGAGGAGACCCTGCGCCTGGTGAAGGACGCCAACGGCCAGGCGGTCATCCAGGAGGTGGATGTTCGGACCACGGCCTCGGTGGACCACTTTGCCCAGCGCGCCGTCGACGAGTACGGACGGCTGGACTACGCGGTGGCCAACGCCGGAATCCTGCGCAACTCGCCCCTGGGCGAGATGACCGACGAGCGCTGGCACGACATGCTCAACGTGGACCTCACCGGCGTGCTGCGCACCTTGCGCGCCGGCGCGGCCAGGATGACGGAGGGCGGTGCCCTGGTTGCCGTCTCCTCTATCGCCGGCGGCGTCTACGGGTGGGAGGAGCACGCCCACTACGCAGCAGCCAAGGCCGGCGTGCTCGGGCTGATCCGCAGCGTCGCCGTCGAGCTCGGGCCGCGCGGCATCCGCGCCAACGCCGTCATTCCCGGTCTCATTGAAACCCCGCAGTCCTTGGACCCCGTCAACTCGCTTGGTCCGGAAGGGCTCCAGCGGGCCGGAAAGGACATTCCCTGGGGCCGTGCCGGCCGTCCCGAAGAGGTCGCCAGCGTCATCGCCTTCCTGACGTCGGATGAAGCTATGTACATCACGGGCCAATCCCTGATCGTCGACGGCGGTCTCACCATCAAGATGCGCGCCTGAAAAAGCCCCGGAAGGACAGGAATGAACAACCTTCACGCACCCCGTTTCACGGACGGCCGCGCGGTAGTCATCACAGGCGGAGCCAGTGGGATCGGCCAGGCCATCGCCGACGCGTTCAGGGACAACGGAGATAGGGTAGTGGTCCTTGACCGGGCCGACGGCAAAGGCATCGTACAGGTGGACGTATCCGACGAAGCAAGCGTGAGGGCCGCCTTCGCCGCCGCCCGCGCCGAGCTCGGGAGCGTCGATATTCTCGTGAACAGCGCCGGACTGCTGACGGAATCACCGCTGGAGGACATGACCCTGGCCATGTGGAACGAGACGATTGCCGTTGACCTGACGGGGGTCTTCCTGTGTTGCCGGGAGGTGGTGGGGGAGATGCGGCGGCAGAAGTGGGGCCGCATCATCAACATCGCCTCCCAGCTGGCCATCAAAGGCGGATCCGGGCTCAGCCACTACAGCGCCGCCAAAGCCGGAGTCGTGGGCCTGACCAAAGCCCTGGCCCTGGAAGCCGCCGTCGACAACGTGCTCGTCAACAGCATCGCCCCGGGCCCCATCGAGACGCCCCTCGTTGACGGCATCTCCGCGGACTGGAAGGCGGCCAAGCGGGCGGGACTCCCGCTGCAACGCTTCGGGCTGCCCGCCGAAGTCGCCCCGACCGCTCTGCTGCTGGCCAGCGATCCCGGCGGGAACCTCTATGTCGGTCAGACACTGGGGCCAAATTCCGGCGACGTCATGCCCTAGCAAAGGAAGATCACATGTGTGGTGCATGCGGACGAGCCGTCGTGAGCGATCCCGTTCTTGGACCGGTCAGAACAATGCGGCAACACCTGATTGTGGCCCAAACGATCAACAGCATCTGCAAATCGTGGCCCGGGGCTCCGAAAGTGGTCGCCACCGGCGACGGCTGGCTGGTTTTGGGACCGACGGGCGGCGCGGAATCCGTCGCGACGGTGGAACAGCTATGGGCGGCCATCCTGGAGTCCCGCCCGGGCAAGCTGCAGCCAGAGCCGATCCATGACTTCACCAGCCTCCGGGACGGGCAGAGCGGGGACATTGCTCTGCGAGTCCGCGCAGCTGGCCAATGCGTATGGAACGAAATCTTCGGGCCTTCCGCTCACGGACCCGGCCCCAGCAGAGAGGAAACAAAAATGACCTCCCGGACCACCGGCCTGATCGCGGATATCACCGCCACCGAAGTCTCCACACTCGAGGACGAACTCAACAAAGCAGTAGACCAAGGCCCGCGCAAAAGCCGAACAGGACGGCACGGCCACAGCCGCTTCACCATCGAAATCAGCCCGGAAGTCCCCTCCGGACTGACACAGGAACGACAAGCTCCGTAGCCGGGCACCGACCTGCGGCAATGGAAGCTGGCTGTGGAGATCGGCTCATCCGCCCTATGGTTCCTCGCATCCACCCTTATGGCCGCCCCAAGGTCCGCGGCCACGCCATCGCCCAGCCGACGACCATGCGCGTGCACAGATCGATGACGGTGGCCAAGTAGAGCCAGCCCTCACCGGTGCGCAGGTATGTGATGTCCCCGACCAGACGGGTCCCCGGGGCGGCGGAGGTGAAATCCCGCCCGATGAGGTCCGCGAAGACCTTGTCGGGATCAGAGGGAATCGTCGTGCGCTTGAACGCCCGCATCCGCTTCGCGGCCCAGCCGTTCTCCGCCATGATGACCGCCACAGTTCCCACCGATACCTCGATGCCGGCGGCGGCAAGTTTCGTATGGACCATACGGTGCCCGAAATCCCGTCGGAGGAATCGAACATGACCTTTACGTGTTCTGTCAGCTCCCGATGCCGGGTCGCCGTCGGGGACTCTTCCGCGGCCAGCCACCGGTAATACGAGGCCCTGGAAATACCCAGTCGCCCGCACATCCACTGGACGGGGAACTGCGCGTTCTTCTCCTGAACAAGGCGGTAGAGATCCTCTACCGTTGTTCTCTGGCGAAGAACGCTGAAACTTTTTTTAGGAAGTCATTTTCCCTCTCGACTTCACGCAGCAGGGCTTCCAATGCCCTGTATTTCGCCGGATCCACCGGATCATCCGGTTTGCTCGCGCCCTCCGATTGGCCCTCATTATGTAGCCGCACCCACCGCTTCAGGGCGGTTACGGAAATCCCCAGTTCCGGCGCAACCGAAGCCGGCGAACGACCAGGGCCGAGCCTGTGCTCTGGGTTGGCAGGACTGTGTGCCGGGCGTTCGCGGCGTCGACGGCTTTTACTGCCATGGCGGCGCTGTTCCGGCAGCCACGTTTCCTCAGCCATCCCGTGAGCCGGGTCAGTCCGATCCGGCGGATGCCCTCCGGGGTTTGGTAGCCGCCCAGGAGGATCAGGGGCGCCTTCTTGGAGTAGTCGAAACGCCCGCTCGAGTGCCGGGAAATATTCCAGCAGTGTGGCCCGGAGGCGGTTTATGGACCGGACCCGGTCACAGATCAGGTCGGTGCGGCGGGCGGTGAGCAGGCGCAGGTTACTTTGATTTCTTGCATCTCTTGTATCGCTTTCTGTATCAGCGTTCGCCGACGGCTGCTTGAGCCTTCTCGTTTGCCTCACGGATCTGGTCTGTCATGTCTGTGTAGAACTCGTCGTTGGGGTCCTTGACTCCCCAGCCGCGGCCGAGATTTTCGATGTAGCCGCACCAGTGCCATCCGATGATCCACGGTTCGGCGGCGACTCGAGCCAAGCCGTTGGCGTAGTCTGCACCGCGTTCGGCCTGGGTCTCCATATCGCTCGTGCGGTGCGGGTTCATCTCCGTGGGGACCCAGTTGCCGATGTCTGCGATCACGACCGGCTTGCCCGTGAGCTCGTGCCAACCACGGAGGTCTTCAATCATCGTGGAGTACTCTTCGTCGGACTTTCCGGTGAAGTACTGGACGGAAAGAACATCGATGAAAGGGACCATTGCGCGCAGGGCTGCTTCTGGGATGCCTTTATTGCCGTTGTACCGGTCCCCGAGGATCAGGTGGTTGGGGTCGTAGCGCCGGATGGCCTCGGTGATTGTTTTGTAGTACTGCGTGGCCACGTCGAACAGTTTATGATCGTGTTCTTCTTGCGTCAGGCCCTCGAATCCGGGCCAGAATCTGCCGGCAGCGTGGGGCAGCCAAGCGGGAATGTCAACGAGAAAGTAACCGATGAGGTTCGTGCTGTTCTTGTGATCGGACACCATACGGCGGGCTATCCAGTCGGCATACTTCTGGAAGTCTTCGCCAAAGACGTCCCTGAACGCCGGGTGGCCGTTCCAGTCTTCAATCTCTTGCGCACGGATCTGCACAACGTACGGGAACCCGGAGTCAAGTAGATGCTGGTCCGGCCACGGGGAGGAGTGGCCCAGATCGACCGGGTCGCCGAACCAGTCCAGCGCTTCCCCCCATCCGCCGCTGATGTACTGGGAGGTCCAACCGATGGTATTGAAGTTCAGTTCTTGCAGATCCCGGACAACTCCCTTGGTCCAGGCTTCGCGTGTGCCGTACTTGCGCTCGAAGATTTCTACGTTGTGCGGGTAGCGAAGGTCAGAGTCGTCCAGGTGGTTGAGCGCGAGAGAGATGAACGGCTTGCCCTGGGGGTCGATGAAGCTCCAGGCTCCGGTCTCGTTCTGACCTACCTGAAAGAACGAACGGGGTGCCGATGTATTTGATGACATTGCTGGTGATTTCCCTTCGATTTCTTGGCGCTGTTACTTCTTGCTGAGCGAAACGGCAGCGATGATGATGAGTCCCTTGATGATCTGCTGGACCGAGGAATCCACGCCCATGAGTACAAGGCCGTTGTTCATCATGCCGATGATCAGGGAGCCTGCGAGGGCGCCGATAATGGTGCCGCGCCCACCGAAGAGGCTCACGCCGCCAAGGATCACTGCCGCGATGACGTCAAGTTCGAGCCCGACGCCGACGTCGGGACGTGCCGCGTGGGCTATTCCGGTGAAAAGGAGGGAGGACAGTCCGACGAGCCCGCCGGTGATGACAAAGGAAAGGATGATTGTGCGCTGGGTGTTTACGCCCGTGAAGCGGGCTGCCTGGGGGTTGCCTCCGGTGGCGAAGACCCGCAGGCCGAAGACGCTCTTATGGAGGATTATGACCCCGAGGGCAACGATTACCACCGTCCAGACGACGGCTATTGGAATTCCAAGGATGTTGCTGTCACCGAAGATGCTGAAGAACGGACGATTAGCGATGAGCACAGGTCGCGTATCTGTGATGATCAAGGCGATTCCGCGTGCAACACCAAGCATGCCCAACGTTACGAGGAAGCTGGGCACCCCTAATTTGACGGTAAGTAAGCCGTTGATGAATCCAAATATCACTCCCACCGCAATGGCGGCCAGCGCTCCCAGGAGCCAGAAGTTGGAGATGTACTGCAGGGCTAGGCCGGAAACCATTCCACACAGGGCGAAAACGCTGCCTACTGAGAGGTCGATCTGTGCGTTGACGATGACAAAGGTCACACCGACGGCGATGATCGACACGATGGCTGTCTGTCGGCCGACGTTGGCGAAGTTCTGGGCGCTGAAGAACACCGGAGAGGCGATCGAGAAGAACGCCACCAACGCCACCAGTGCGATGTAGACAAAATATTCGCGGATGAAATTTCCCGCTGATCTGCCGCTCCACAGCGGCCGCACAAATCTAATATTGGTCGCGCTCATGGCTCTCTAGAACCCTCTCGTTGAGTCTTGAATAGATATATTGATCAGTCGTATCGCTTGTTACTTTTTCCGGCTCGCTCATCGAGGTGGACGTCATGAAGTAGATTTCGTCGCAAAGTTCCTGAAGCTCGACGAAGTCCGACGAGGCAACAACAATTGCGGCCCCCTCTTCTGCGAAGCGATGAATCACCCGGTAGATTTCCTGCCTCGCTGCCACGTCGACGCCCTGTGTCGGCTCGTCCAGGAGAAGCACCTGCATCCCTGGTTGCATCCATTTGGCGAAGACGACCTTCTGCTGGTTTCCGCCGGACAGGGACTGTACAGGGCTGTCGATGGAGCTCGTCTTCACCTGGAGCGTGTCCACCAGTCCGTGAATCAGTGTGCGCGCGGCCTTGTTGTCGACCAGCCCGCCTTTACGCAAGGCCTTGTAGTGGGCGAGCGTTAGGTTACGTTGGATCGAGTGCTGCAGGATTATGCCGGACCGGTGCCGGTCCTCGGGCACCAGTGCGACCCCTGCATGCAATGCTTCCCACGGGTGCTTAAAACGCACGAAACGACCATCGAGCGTGATCTCTCCTGCTGTGCCCCGGCGCACACCTCCGATCGTTTCCAGCAGCTCTGTCCGACCCGTTCCGATCAGACCGGCGATGCCGACAATCTGACCGGCAGAAGCCGTGAAGCTGATGTTGGAGAACCGGTCGCCCGCCAGACTTGAAACCTGCAGTTTCGGCCCGGACGACGAAGTGGTCGTCAGCTCCGGGTGCGTGTAGCGGTCGAAATCCTCCTTCGCCGGGCCGGGCTCATCCGGCTCGGTCCCAGTGATTTCGCGGACCAGAGATTGCATCTCCATGTCGGCTACGTCCGCCGTAAGTACTTTCCGCCCGTCTCGGATGATCGTCACGCGATCGGCGAGTTCGAACACTTCGGTCAGGCGGTGAGTAACGTAGATAATGCCCACGCCGGATTTTTGGATGTCCCGGATGCTCTTGAAAAGCAGCAGTTGGTCCGCTTTAGTCAGGGTGGATGTGGGCTCGTCGAGCACGAGCACGCGGGCGTCACGGTGTATGGCTTTGGCGATCTCAACGAGTTGCCGCGATGCCACCGAGAGGTTTTCGACCAGTTCTTCCGGGGGCAGATGAAGGCCGAGGCTGTCGGTGAGTTCCTTCGCGATGCTGTTCATTTTCTTCTTCTGAACGAGTCCGAGCGCGTTACGGATTTCGTTGCCGAGGAAAATGTTCTGAGCCACCGAGAGGGACGGAACGAGGCTCAATTCCTGAAAGACGGTCGCGATGTCAGAGTGGGAGCGTTCCCGCCCGTCGACCTCAACCGTTCCTTCGTCTTGGGGCTGCACCCCGTCAAGGATCTTGATGAGTGTCGACTTACCGGCTCCATTGGGGCCGAGAAGGGCATGGACTTCACCCGCCCGCAACTCAAAGTCGACGTCCTTGAGAGCGTATATTCCGTTGAATGCTTTACTTACTCCCTGGGCTACGAGAACGGTTTCACCTGCGGGGTGTTCGACTGGAATCGCTTCGGCGTGAGCATTCATGCCCTTATCCTTCCTGTAGTCCGCGTACGGTTTCTGGTCATTTGAATTGCTAGCCGCAGATGCCTGAAGACTTGCAGGCGTCGAGGACTTCCTGTGGCGGCTTCGTGTGGAAGATCGACTCATAGCTCTTAAGCAGGTTGCCGGGAGTCACAGCCACCGGGGGAAGGGCAACCCAGGCAGGGACCTTGTTCCCGATGAGTGCGTTGGCCGCGGCCAGCGCTTCCGCTACTCCCTGGTCATACGGCTGTTGGGCACCGATCGCTTTGATGTATCCGCCGTTGGCCATTTCCACCGCAACCTCTGTTCCCAGGTCGATGGTGGTGATAGGGATGTTCACGCCCGCGTTCCGGAGGGAAGCAACGGATTGCATTGCCGGGGAGTCCCAGATGACGAACAGGCCCTTGACGTCCGGGTTGGCGGTCATGAAGTTGGCAGCAACGGGCCCGACCGCGTTGGTGTCTGTGAAACTGACGGTCTTTACCTTGACGTCGGGGCGGTTTTGTTTGAACCACTCCTTGACACGCAGGGTGCGTTGGTTCGTAGTGTAAAAGTCCACACCGTAATCCACGATCCCGGCGGCGCCGTTTTGCGGAATGTACTTGGAGAGCCCCGCAGCCGCAATTTCGCCGTTGCCCTGATTATCCGGAGCAACCACAGCCTGGTAGTCGGCAGGATATGTCAGGCCGGACGCCGGCATGTGGATGAAGATCAGTTTGATGCCGGCAGCCGCAACCTTTTTATACGTCGCGGCTGTGGCCACATCGTCCGTAGGGATGCTGATGATGGCATCAGGCTTCTTCGTGATGAGGTTTTCAAGGTCAGAGATCTGCTGCTGGACTTTGAACTTCGCATCGGTCACGCCGACGACCTGCACGCCGAGGCCGGTGAGTGTTTTCTGAATGCCTTCGATGGTCAAACGGGACCAGTCGATGTCCATGGTGTTCATCGAGATGCCCACAGAGAACTTTCCGTCAGCGACCTTCTTTTTGTCCGCGTCGCTGAGTTGGAGTTTGTCGACGAGGGCTGGTTCCTCACCGTTCTTTCCCTTGCCGACGATGCCGGCCGGGGCGATCGATGCGGCATCTACCACGACAGCTTTCCCGTCGGAAGCGCTTGATGTGCCGCCGGAGGTGTCGGACGAGCATCCTGAAAGGAGGAGCGCGAAGGCGGTGAGCAGACCTGCGCCTGCGGCAATGCTCTTCTTACTGCGTGTCATGATCCGTGTTTTCCTTCTCTTGTGGGCAAACCTGGTGCGGGATGCGCATTACCCGGTGAAATCCGGTGTGGGTTGGGTAAAAGATTCTTGAGGTCATTCCTACTGATTTCGGCTGCCTCTCGAGGATGGCCGTCATAGTAATCAAGTTCCACCATGAGTCAGCTGTCGTAGTCTGCTTTCCGAATGGCCCCGACAATGCCCGGGAAACGGCCATGTCGCCGTTGGTGCGATAATCACATCCCTGACGCTGGTGACGCCGCCTGGGGCGCCTACGACGACGCCCAGGCAATAGCCGGATAGCCGACTTTCGTCGCAACCTCCACGGAGAGAGGACACAGACTGTGCCGCGTCACTGCCAATGGCCCGGAATGGGGTCAGGCCGTGGTTCGAGGTGTTGCGGGCGCAGAGCCGCCGATTGCTGCTCCGTTCTGTGCCCGAGCGGAAGTTATTCGCGACCGAAGAAGTCCAGGTAGGCTGCCGCCAGGGCCTCAGGGTCTTCTTCTGCAAGCTGGTGCCCCCACGGCAGGATGACTCCGCGAACGTCTTCAGCGACTTCTCGCATCTGCCGCTCGTTGTCTGCGCCGATAAAGTACTCGCTTCCGACGGCCAGCACGGGCATTTTAAGTTTTGTCTTTGCTGACTCGCGGTTCTGATCAGCATCATCAAGTGTTGCGCGGTAAATCGCGAGCATGCTCCTCAATCCACCAGGCGACGAGTAGCAGCGCACGTACTCGTCCAGAGCGTCAGGGGTGATGGCCTGCGGGTTGTGTGTTTCATGTTTGATGAAGTAATTGAAGTACTCCCGTTCCTTACCTGTGATCAACAGTTCCGGGAAGTCAGGGACGCTGTAGAAGTTGATGTGCCAGAGCCAGACATAGGTGCTGACGTTTTCACGGGTGAGGAAGGAGTAATCTTCGAGCCCGAATCCGGGGAGGATCATCTCCTGGTATACGAGCTTCTTGACCCGCTCAGGGTACTGGGCTGCGACCTGGTAGGCGGTCGAAGCCCCCCAGTCTTCTCCGACGAGGTTGAAGGTCTCGTATCCGAGGTGTGTGGCCAGCTGTGCGATGTCCTCTGCCATATTCTTCATGTCGAACCCGTCCTGCGGGTGCTCCGAATCGCCGAGGCCCCGAAGGTCTGGGGCGATGACCGTGTAGTACGGGGTCAGCAGCGGGATGACGCGGCGCCAGTGGTAGGAGGTCTTCGGCACCCCGTGCAGCAGAAACAGCGGTTCACCTTCACCGGCGATTGTGTAATGCAGCCGCACACCGTTGACGAATGCTCTACCGTGCTTAGCGGGTACTCCGTTGTGGTCCTGAATGATTTCCACGATTACTACTCCTTTGTTGTGCTTGTGGTCAGTACAGTGGGGCAGCGATTATTTGCTGCCGTTAGTGGCTTGGCTGGCTTTGACGAGCTCAGCAGGAGGGTCCTGGTGGTAGACCTGTTTCCAGGCATCCAGGACGTTGTTCTGGAGCACCGGAACCGAAGGAAAGGCAACCCAGTTAGGGACGCTGCCGCCCAGAAGAACCTTGATGGCCATATCTGCTTCAGCAAGCCCCTGGTCGTAGGGCACCTGAGCGCCTAGGGCTTTGATATTTCCGCCTGTTGCCAGATCCATGGCAACGTCGGATGCAATATTGACTGCGGTGATCGGGACGTTTTTGCCCTGGGCGCGCAACGCCTGGTCAATGCCCACGGCGGGGACTTCCCATTCCGTGAACATTCCCTGCACATCAGGGTTGGCGGTGAGGAAGTTTCCGGCGTCCTTCCCGGAGTTCGCGGGATCGAGGAATTCGGTGGTCTTGATCTTTATATCGGATCGGTTCGCCTTCATCCAATCAACGAATCCCTTCATGCGTTCCTTAGTCACGAAGAAATCGACACCGAAGTCCAGCACGCCGACTGTGCCGCCTTTCGGGATGAACTTGGCGAGGGCCTGAGCGCAGACTGCGCCGTTTCCCTGGTTATCGGAGGACACCATGCCCTGGTAGTCGTCGGGATACTTAAGTCCCTTGGGGACGTTGTCCATCATGATCAGCTTGATACCCGCGGCGCCAATCTTGCGGTAGGCCTCGGCTGTTGCCGTGTCATCAACGGGGATGCTGATAATGGCGTCAGGCTTCAGCTGGATCATGTTCTCGATGCCGGAAACCTGCTTGGTGACATCAAAGTTGGGGTCAACAACACCGATCACTTCTGCGTTGTATTCCTTGAGCCGGTTCTTGATCGCCCGTACCTGCTCGGTCGACCATTCGATGTTCATGGTCTGCATCACAATGCCCACGCGGAACTTGCGTTCCCTTGCCTTAGCTACTTCGTCGTCAGTCAGTTTGATCTGATCGAGAGTGCCTGACTTGACGCCGTTCGGACCCAGGCCGACTATTCCGCTGGGTATGAGCTCTTTGGCGGTGACGTTGGCCAGCGGGTCTCCCGATCCGGTGGACCCGGCACCACCGGATCCAGTGTCCGAGCTACATCCGGTGAGTAGTGAAGTGATTGACGCCAATGCGACCATAGCGACTGCGGCTGATCTTCTCATGTTCTAGTTCCCTTTCAGGCGGTCTACGTTGACCAGGACCGTTGCCTCTCCCTGTCCCGGGCCGGGGACCCTTGGAACTCCTTAGGCAACTTATGACGAATATCGTCATTAGCTGTGAGCGTATCGGCTTCTTATGTGAGATGCAACACTTTATGTTGTGTGGAGGCGCCTTTTCTCCATTGCTGTCGATGAAAGTTGCTGTAGTGTCGATCTATCCCAAGGAGTTTGGTGAGTACGCATCGCGGACCGACTGCCGCCTCAAGAAAGGATCATGATGACCGGGCGCAACATCCCCCCTGGCCTGGGCGCCAGCGAATTGTTCCAGCTACTGCGCGACGGTGTACCGCGCACCCGGAGCCAATTGGCGGCTTCCACAGGAGTGGCACGATCGACGATAGCTCTGAGGCTCGACGAGCTTCTCAGTCTCGGCATGGTCTCGCCGGTCGGAGAGACTTCTTCCACAGGCGGCCGTCCGTCCGCCCTGGTTGCGATGAACCCAGGAGCACGCGTCGTCATAGCTGCCCAGTTCGGGGCAACCCAGGGTACTGTCGCCCTGATCGACGTTGGATCGACCGTCATCTCCGAGCACAAGGAGACGTTGGATATAGGCGTAGGACCAGTACCAGTACTTATTTGGTTCCTCGATGTGGCCGAGCGGCTACTGTATGAAGCGGGAAGACCAGAAAGCGACCTCGTGGCGATCGGGATCGGCCTCCCCGGGCCGGTTGAACATGAAAGCGGACGTCCGAAAAATCCGCCAATCATGCCCGGCTGGCACAACTTCGATGTACCGGCGTTCGTGCGTTCCCGCTTCGAGGTTCCAGTCCTCGTCGACAACGATGTCAATGTCATGGCGCTGGGAGAAAGAGCCGTCGCCGGCCCGGAAGCCGACTTTATGATCCTCGTAAAGGTCTCGACCGGTATCGGCTCCGGGATCATTAGCGAAGGGCAGTTGCAAAGAGGAGCACGGGGTACGGCCGGCGACCTCGGCCATATCCAACTCGCTGCCCACGACGACGCCCTATGTGCCTGTGGAAACTTCGGCTGCTTAGAGGCAATCGCCGGAGGCAGTGCCATTGCCACAAAACTGCGTGACCAGGGTCTCGATACACACTCCGTTCAAGACATCGTGACCGCAGCCATATCTGGAAATATGCTCGCCATACAAGCCCTTCGTCAAGCGGGGCGGGATATCGGAGAGGTTCTCACCACCTGCGTAACACTTTTCAACCCCTCGCTGATAAGCATTGGCGGCTCACTTGCCAATGCAGGGGAACACCTCATTGCTGGCATCCGGGAGGTCGTGTATGCACGGTCTAAACCCATCGCGACCGAGCACCTCTCGATCAACCGTTCAAAAGCCGGCGAAAAAGCGGGAGTTCTCGGCGCAGGGATCATGGCCATCGACTGCGCGCTGTCGCCTGAGGGGATCAACAGGATGTCAGAACGAAGCGGCGCCAACGCCGCCGTGTAGTGCAAGCCTGGACACCAGTTGATTGAGTCCGTTGGGGTTTTCGAGGCGGGCGTCCGCAGTGGATCCTGAGGCGGGGGACTTCAGGGTTCTTGCCTTCGATCCAGACGACCGGCACCTCCGTCCGCGTGACTTCGATTGGACGCTTCCCGGCCACGCCGCATGACCACTGTGGGGCGCCCCGGCGCGGTCAGGGATACCGAGCGGCTCTACCTTGAAGCGAAAGGCACTCAGAGCAGGGGTTACTTGGTCATCGTTACGCGCAATGAGGTCTATCACGCCCGTCAGTATCCGGGGCTGTGCAGGATGGGCGTGTGGTCCGGGATGCGGATGACCACGGACGGGTTAGTGGATCCTAACGCGGGAACTTTCAGGATCCTTCCGTTCAATCCAGACGATGGGCAACTCCTCCCGCGTGACTTCGAGTGGACGCTTCCCGGCCACGCCAAGTGATTGACGACAGAGAGCGCCCGCCGTTGTCCGCGGGACGGCCGCCGCACCAAAGCCCCCATCAGAGGGGGAGCAGCACTTGGATGGCACGGCGCCATCCACGAAGTGGATAAGAGCCCCTGGGAGGGGGAGTTTTTTAATGGCTCTAGTAGTTGCTGCCCTCGATCTGTTTCGTGCTGAACCGAACGGGCGAGGAGGCAGGGGCACTGTGGAGGGTCAGGAGAGCAGTTCGAGCTCCCAGTCCTTGACGTCGGCCACCGGGGCAAACAGGCTCGCGTCCAGCTCATCGAGTGGCCGGCCGTTTTTGACCCGGTCAGGCCAGTCCCTGTTGCCCAGGGCCGCCTTGCCCAGGGCCACCACGTCGGCGGCGTGGTCAACCAGCATTGACACTGCAGTCTCGGGGTCATCCAGGTGGCCGTTGGCGATCACCGGCAGCCCGGAGTGCTGCTTGGCCAGGGCGGCCAGTGAAGGGCCCTGGTCGCCGAAGGCCGGGGCGTAGGCTTTGTACTCGGTGGTGTGGAGGAAATCGACGCCCGTGGCGGCCAGGGTGGAGAAGATCACTTCAGCTTCCTCGGCCCCGCCGGCCCACCGGTGGTCGTGGTCACTGACCTTGGACTGGGAAATCCGGATGCCGACGGTCATGTCCGGCCCGACGGCATCGCGAACGGCGCGGGCGATTTCCGCGGGGAAACGCACTCGGTTCTGCGCGGAGCCGCCGTACTCGTCGGTGCGAAGATTGAGGTAGTCCGTGAGGAACTGGTCCAGCAGGTAGCCGTTGGCGCCGTGGATTTCCACACCGTCGAACCCGGCCTCCTTGGCGCGCAGCGCAGCGGCTACGAAGCCCTGGCGAACTTCCTCCATCTGCTCACGGGTGATTTCCACGGGCACCCGGTAGGGGCCCTCGCCACGGTAGAAGTCCAATTGCTCCCCCTTGGGGGCGACCGCGGAAGGGCCGATCGTGCTGTCTCTGAAGCGGTTACCCTGCGCCTGCGACCCGGCGTGCATGAGCTGGGCGAATATCGTGGACCCGGCTGCATGGACGGCGTCGACGACCGTGGCCCAGGACCGGGCCTGATCATCCGTGGCAAGGCCAGGCTGGTACAAGTAGCCCTGGCTGTAAGCGCTGTCAGGGTAGATCCCTTCAGAGATTAGCAACGCGAAGCCGCCCCGGGCAAAAGCCTCGTAGTAGGAGACCATCTTCTCGGTCACCAGCCCATCCTCAGTTGCGCTGATACGGGTCATTGGGGCCAGGGCCACACGGCTGGCCAACTGCGTAGAACCGATCTGCAGGGGCGACCAGAGCGGGTTTAGGTTCGTCATGGTAATTTCCTTAGATTCGTGGACGGTGCCGGTCTTAAGCACTTACCCAATCGATTGGTATAGCCGGATGGCCGGTAACGAGTGAATTATGTGGGCACTGACTATGGTTGGGGGACTGAAGCGCTCACAGCTGGAGGCCAAGGTTTCCCAGCCTGAATGACATGCGCTCTATCCTCAGCCAAAGGGCAAGTACGACACCCTTCGTAGTACGAGATTTATCGTACAATGAGTTCCGAGTCAACGGGCACACCAGGGAGATCGATATAAAAGTGCGCACCCTTGCCCACCCCAGCCGGGGCGAGTTGCAGCTGGATGCGGTCCTTTCCGCTTTGTCGGATCCAGTACGACGCCAGATTGTGAGTCAGCTGGCGGACGTCCCAGGCGAGCAAGCCTGCAGCGCCTTTCAGCTACCGGTCAGCAAATCAACCTCCACGCATCACTTCCGAGTTCTGCGCGAAGCCGGCGTGATCGAACAGCACTATAGGGGCACCGCCATACTCAACTCGCTGCGAGCAGCGGACCTCGAAGCGCAATTTCCAGGGCTGCTTCGGGCGGTCCTACAAGTCGGCATCAAGGAAGCACCATCTTCCGCCACTGCCACTGCCACTGCCACCGCCGGCGAGTCGCAGGCCCGCCAGCCCAACGCGAAGGCATAAAGCCTGCAGCGTCTCCCACGAGCTAGTTTCCGAACGCCGATAACCAGCCTTGTGTAAAGCTGGGGCGTGCAGGGCGGCGCGGCCGGCTTCGCGGTCGACTTGTTAAGTGGCGTGCCTGTATTTGTTGACGGGTCTGGAGGTCATGCGAAGCGGCCCCGCAGGCTAAGGTGAGGTTCGCACAAGGGCCGTTGCCGGTACGTCAGCCTGGCGGAGCCGCCTGCTACTGTCCGTACGTGCAGGAAGGGTGCCGCCCGTGTCGGGCCCCACCCTTCCCGGTTCGAGGCGGATTACTTCTTGAAGGCGTCCTTGACCTTCTCGCCGGCCTGTTTCAGGTCTGCTTTGGCTTGGTCGCCCTTGCCTTCGGCTTTCAGGCCCGGATCGCCTTTGGCTTCACCGGCAGCTTCCTTGCCCTTGCCGCCAAGCTTCTCGGCGGCGTTCCCGATCTTGTCGTCCAAACCCACAGTGTCACTTCCTCAGGTTGGTTGCCGCCTGCGGACTGCCTGCGGCTCACCCTCTCATCGTAAATCGGATCCTTGCCAGATGCTAAGCATGCTGATTAAATCGTATCCATAGCGCCACTACGACGCTGACGGTCCTTTGGAAGGAAGTGCGTCATGGGAATTCTCGGATTTCTTCTGCTCGGCCTGATTGCGGGAGCCATCGCCAAAGCCATACTCCCCGGCCAGCAAGGCGGGGGCTGGCTGATCACCCTGGTTCTGGGCGTCGTCGGAGCGATCCTCGGCGGATGGATCGGCTCACTGATCTTCGGCGGAGGTCTCGCGGAATTCTTCGACCTCAGGACCTGGCTGCTGGCCATTCTTGGCGCTTTGATCGTCCTGGGAATCTACGGGGCAGTGACCCGCAGGAGCCACGTCTGACCCGGACGGCCATGCCTCGGGCTACCGATAACCTCCTAGAGCTTGTGTGTTGTGCAGTAGCCGGTCCGGTTCAACCGGGGTGCAAGCGGTCGGCCCTCGGGCCCGGTCGCCGGAACTACGAACGGGGCTTGAACATGAACGCGGGACGGCAGGGGAGCAACAGAAACGTCGAACGCTCGTTGGCTGCGTACCTGCACAGTCACCTGATAGCCGCGTCGGCAGTTGAGCGCCTCTTCGGGCAGGCCGTCAGCACCTGGCCGGGTCTCTTTGGGACGGCCCTCCTTTCGTCATTGCCAGGAACTAGCCTGATGCTATGCGCATCGGCATAGTGGCGCCGCCCTGGATTCCCGTTCCGCCACCGGGATATGGGGGAATTGAATCGGTGATAGACACCTTGGCCCGCGGCTTGGTGCGGGCGGGCCACGAGGTGTTGCTCGCCGCGCCGCAGGAGAGCACCTGTCCGGTACCGAAAGTTCCCGGGACCGGGTCAGCGAAGGGCGCCACCATGGGCAACACTCTGGACGAGATGGATCACGTCATTCGTGCGTACGCCGCCATGGCGGGCACCGACATCATCCATGACCACACGCTCGCCGGTCCCGTTTACCGGCACAAGCCTGCCGGCGTTCCTGTCGTGACGACGGTGCACAGCCCTTTCGGGGCAAAGGTCCGGTCGCTTTGCCGGGCATTGGCTGCCGATGTGGCCATAGTGGCGATATCGGATCACCAAGCCGGAACGGCGGGTGACATTCCGATCGGCGCCGTCATCCACCATGGCCTGGCGATGGAGGGGATCCCCGTTGGCAGGGGAGACGGGGGCTATGCGTGCTTTCTGGGACGAATGCATCCGTACAAGGGAGTCGCGCAGGCCATCGAGATCGCACGGGCGGGCGAGGTTCCGCTCCGCATTGCCGCAAAGATGCAGAATCAGCAGGAGCATGAATACTTCAACACGCAGGTCCGGCCAAGACTGAGCTCCAATGAGGAGTTTCTTGGCGAGGTGGGCGGCATGGAGAAATACCAGCTGCTCGGCGGAGCACTTGCCCTAATCAATCCGATCCAATGGGCGGAACCTTTCGGGATGGTCATGATCGAGTCGCTGGCGGCGGGAACCCCGGTGCTGGCCACCACCAACGGTTCGGCCCCGAAATTGTCGAAGACGCGGTTACCGGCTTTCTCAGGTCCACGCCTGAGGGGCTGGCCCGCACCCTGCCGGACTGCGAACGGTTGGACCGCACGGCGTGCCGCCGGGCCGCGGAGAAGAATTTCAGTGCCGATCGAATGGTCGCCGCCCATCTTGCCCTCTACACCAGAATCTGCGCTGGCACTGCGGCGCAGACAGTCCCTGCAGCAGCTCCGGAACCCATCGATGCGTGGCCGTTCCCCGACCGACAAATGGGAATGGCCGGTTCCCCCGCTTTTCTTGACGACCACGGCGCCGAACCCGCCCGATGACGAGCCACGCTTCGGACCCCACCCTTGCGGGCTGGTCCACCTGTCCCCCGGCCCGGGGTGCGCGGTCAAAAAACGACGCCGGCGGGGTGTCGCCGATCGGCGTTTCTCCCCCGCGATTCCGGGGATTTTCAAACGCCGATAATTGATATTATGTCGTGTTGTCAGTTTGACAGGACAAATGAGCCTTCATCTAGCAGTATCAAATCCAGCCCCAGCAAGCAGTATCAGCAACCCCCTTTGTCATAGGCCGCTGCAATACTTGCGGCATGAACCCCGCACCCCAACGCCTAGATTTTGTGGGCAGCAACGTGGCTAACAACCTCAACAAAGCTGTTGCTACTACCAGCACATGGCAGAGAACATGACGGCCGATGAGGACCCCCGTGTATTTATGCGAGAGGCGATATCAGCTGCCCACACCTCACTAGAGAAGTGTTTGCGGGGCTATGACTCATTCGACGCGCTTGCGTTCATCCGTCTCGCCGCCGGCCCGTGGGATTTTACTGACCTCCGGGAGAGCGAAAGTCAGATAGAGAGCTCTCAAGCTGCCCAGGATGTCGTGGCACTAACGCTACTGGGCATGGGGCTTCCGCGGCAGCCGTTAACGGGGAAAAACTCCGGTCAACCAAATCCTGCAGAGGCGCTAGGCCTGGCAGCCAACATCGTGACCGCCGCGCGGACTCTGGCCCTCTTTCGCGGTCAGCGAGCGAACCAGCCGCTCGGTGCTCTCGCTGGTGAATTCATGGGGTACGAGCTGTCCGTCCGCGGACGTCAGTATGAATCCATCGCCAAGGAAGTAAATACAGAGCTTCTGGGCCACCCAGCAGTTTCGTCCGTCATCAATAGCGTGCTCGGATTCACCCTCGACGACATCCGTGCTGTCCGCGAGGCGTCAACAGCTCTGATGAACGCACGCTTGTTCGGGGCTCGGGACCGACTTGGGGAAGCCAGCAAAGCCGGTCCACCCGCCGATGCGGAGTCCTTCAGGCACGACATTAATCTCATGATGAACGAGTGCCGATTGTTCGGCGCTGTTTCACCCGCTGATGTCGCCGAGCGTTCCGGAGTCGCGGAATCGACAGCGCGTGCAGTCTTGGACTTTTTCAGCACCTCGCGGGCGGCGGAGAATGACGTCAACCCGGTCATGCGGTTCGTTGATGGTGAGCTTCCCACGCCAGGGGGATGTATCGCTGACGAGGACGAATACCTCCTTCTCAACGGTTTCTTGAGCGAAGACGAGTTGCGCCGGAATCTCGAAAGGGGGTTGATCGCAGCCGCGGCCGAGAAGAAGAATAATGCTGCGAAGATGTGGCCGAAGTATGACAAACGGCGTGCCGTTTACTCCGAGTCGAAATCCGCTAACTTGATTGGCAAGCTCCTACAAGGCGCTAAGCCGCATTGGGAAGGACAGAAGTACATTGGCCCGGTTGATACCAACGACACAAACAGCCTGGGCAGGGACTCCGACCGTACTGCTGTAGTGACCGACAAGTTCGAATCTGACATATTGTTCCTGGTCGACGGGGTCGCTCTATGCGTTGAGGTGAAAGCCGCGTCTATTACCGAGAAATCCCGGGGTGGCAACGCACAGCGGTTAGCCAAGGATCTGCAGAAGACTCTCAAAGAGGGCAACGAGCAGGCCAACCGATTGACCCGTCTCATAAGCACCAACGGAGGCGTTTGGAGCGTCGAAGGTGAATGGATCGACTTGTCGTCTGCGTCTGAGATCCACTCAATCGTCGTAATGCTCGACGATATGGGGCCCCTATCCTTGTCCATGAACGTGCTGGCGGACAAAGGCATCATCGAGTCCGACGAAGTCCCGTGGATCGTAAGCATGCATGACTTGATCGTGATAAGCCAAACCGTCGATCACTCTGCCCAGTTCCTCGAGTACCTGCGGCGTCGCAGAGGTCGCCGGCTGGCAACTATGGTCAATGGCGTCGACGAGTTGGACATGTTCATGTGGTTCCTCACAGGAGGCATGTACTTCGATCCCGAACCTCATGAGATCGCTAAACACATACCAGTGGAGTCGCCTATCAAGGCTTCCGAGCTGCGCCGCTACGAAGAGCAGCCTCGTGTTCGGCTAGGTACACTCACTGATCCACTCGATGCATGGTTCTATTGGCAAGAAGGCCTCTCAAAGTCTCAGGTGGTAAAGCCAGCCAGGCAGGAGCAGCCATGGGTTGAGCAGTACCTATCCGCTAGCGAGGCAACCCACCCTCCTGGTTGGCTACGGTTTGGCGCCGATCTGGTGGGGTTGAGCGAAAGCGCGCAAGGAAGTATCGGGAAGAATCTGAAGGCAGCAAGGCGCACAGCCCGGGGTGGCAGCATTGAGCGTAGCCTGACAACGCATGGTGCCAGTTCCTGTGGTTCCTGGTTACTCACGATGTCGGTCGCGCCGAAAGATGCGAGCACGGACCACCTGGCCGAATATATGGATGCCAAGCAGTACCAGACGCACTCTGACAGAGCGATGTTGCTCCTCTATCAGCCTGATGGGTCGCTAATTGGGACGCGCTACCGGGGCAGGCCTCAAGAACGAACCACCGACCGCGACCATGCTGTAGAAATCGCGCCGCTGCGCGGTCTCAAAATGACGTTCACCAAACTACCTCCCAGCGCCCGGCGCAGCACAGTCCGGCTACGGGGCGCTCGAGGGAAGAAGAAGCGATAGTAGCTGGCGCCAGGAAGGGCCATGGGGACAGTGCGATCTTCGGCCCGCGGACTTTGGTTTCGTTGGCGCCGGTAGTGGCCAAGGAGGCCGCGAATGCTATATGACACTCCGTTCCTGCATCGGCCCCCAGCGGGTCTACCGATTACCGCGCGTGTGAACGTGTCCAGGTTTCAGTCCGTCAAGAAGCAAGTCCCCCAAGGTGACCCAGTCCTCCGCCGAAGCCCGATCGTCGGCCAGGAACTCGAGGCATTCCCCTGTGCTCCATTGCTCGAATCCGTTCAAGAGATATGGCTCCGCGTGGTTCGCCCATCCTGCCCGGACACCGGTCCGCCGTTCGGATTTTCCCATGCCCAACCAGATCTGATTCCCGGCACTTATTCCACCAATGGCCGGGAAGCTACCGGAACGTGCCCATGAACGCCACGCGCGGTTAAACGCCAGTTCCATGTCAATCTTCCCGCCAGCAACACGAACCACGCCGCGTGACAACACACCTAGAGCCAGCCCCTCGACTACGTGCTTCACTTGCTGGTCTTTTGTCTGCATTGTCATGCTTAGATGCTATTAGCTGCAGTTGCGCCGGGGAGGAAGCCACCCCCAGTCTGCTGTTTGTTCGCTGACGTACACCCCAACCTGACGAACAGGACGCGTATGTCTTGACGTTCTTCTGGGGCGGGCCTAGAACTCAACCTGACAGAACAGACTGGGGAGGTCTTGACTTTCAGCTGGAGCGGGCCTAGAAGTCATCCTGACAGAACGAAGGTTGGAGGAAATCGTGGCTGGCCAGCGGATCGGATACGTGCGAGTGAGCACTCTGGATCAGAACGAGAAGCGCCAGCTCGAAGGCCAGGTTCTGGACCGGGTCTTCATGGACAAGGCCTCCGGCAGGGACACCGCCAGACCACAGCTCACAGAGCTGCTGCGGTTCGCCCGTGACGGGGACACCCTGGTTGTGCACAGCATGGACCGGCTCGCACGCAACCTCGATGACCTTCGCGCCCTGGTTCACGTCCTAACCCGCATGGGCGTGCGGGTGGAGTTCGCCAAAGAAGGCCTCGTCTTCACCGGCGAGGACTCGCCCATGGCCAACCTCATGCTCTCCGTCATGGGCGCCTTCGCCGAATTCGAACGCTCCCTCATCAGGGAACGCCAAAGGGAAGGCATCGCTCTGGCCAAGCAGCGCGGTGCCTATAAAGGACGAAAAAAGACACTCACACCGGAACGGGCCGCCGAACTGGTCCAGCGCGCCAGCAGCGGTGTACCTAAAGCCCTCCTTGCCCGTGACTACGGGATCAGCCGGGAGACCGTCTACCAGTACCTGCGCCACGCCAAGCTGGACTGAATCTCTTGCCGCCGGCGCGGCTGTTACTGCTAGGGAACGCAATTTGCTTGATGGAAGGTCCCTTATCGGCCAGTTTCGAAGAGGGTCGGAAGGCGCAGCTCTCGTGTCCGGTTTCAGTTTTGTTGGCAAGAATCTCAATAGCCCTGGCAATCTACGGACTGTCGGGATCTGCCTCGCCGTACTTGGCAAACGCAGCTGGCGGACTCGATTGGCGTTACCTTGCCAGGGGCACCTCGCGGCCGCTCACGGGACTTCGGCTCCGCCTACGACGGCACCGAAAGACATCTTCGAATCCGGATCCATGGCCGAGTCCACGCCACATTTCACCGCGGCCTGCGCAGCGATGCGGTTGCGGAGGCCAGTTGCCTGGCGGATGTGCCTTCAGTCTGGGCCCTGGAGACCGCTAATCTCGGGCTGGCAGCTCTGATGGACACGTAGGACGGCTCTTCTCCGCTGAAGGTTCGCACGCCTCCTGCGGGCCGGGTAGCTTGGGACCATGAGACTGAAAATGTGCAGCATCCATGTCCAGGATCCGGTCACCGCCCATACGTTCTACACCGGGACCCTCGGGTTCGAGACACTCATGGCGATGCCTGAGTACAACCTCTTCATCATCAAGGATCCGGGCTCCGACGCCGGGTCGGTGGGGCTGCTGCTGGAGCCTAGCGACAACCCGATCGGCGCCAATTACATGAACGCACTGCACGACGCCGGTATCGCGGCCATCACCTTCGGGGTTCCGGATGTACAGGCTGAGTACGAGCGGCTGGTGGCTGCCGGTGTGAAATTCCAGGGCGAACCGTCAGAGGATCCGTCTGGGATCAGTGCGGTCTTCGACGACGGCTGCGGCAACTTCGTGCAGCTGCACCAGGACTGATTAGCCGGCCTTCGGCACGGCGAGGAATGTGCTTTCCTGAAGTTCACACGTGGTTTCGATGCTGCCTGGCAGGTGGTACCAGCGGGGTGCGGGGCCGAAGTTGAGGACTCTGATGAGGTGGAAGACCTCAGCTTGCGCTTTCCGGCACTGTGCAGCCGCCGTCGTTCAAGGTCGACGACGGCTTCCTCGCCGCCGACCCCGAGCTTTCGGTTGCTCGCCTCAACTGTTGCTTAGCCTTGATCCACCGATCCGCCTGGGCGGATGAGCTGAATTCGGTTTCGGCTCGTTGTGCGGGCGAAGGGCGTGCTGGGGTGCCGGGCCTCGCTGCCCCTTGAGTG